>NZ_JBEPYQ010000155.1:0-9370 GCF_041641335.1 Cohnella sp.
GGGATGAGAATGCTGCCGGAAACATAAGGACCGAAGGGATAAGAATATTAGGCCTTGCATAGCGCAAGAGAGAACCGCCGGGCTGGCGGGGATCGCCCAGTAAGATTAGCTGCGTGGGCAGTTATGTCCTGGGAAGCCCCCACTTCTGCAAGTGGTGGGAGCATGTCACTAAAGGCGTCTACCCCGAAATCGTGTTCTTGGCTCGGCTTCTATGGACGTTACGGCAAAATGTTCCCGGCAGCGAGGTAGATTTCGTACCATTCCTCGCGCGTGAGCCGAATGTCCGCGGCTCTTGCGCAATCTCTCAGACGCTCGACGTTCGTCGTTCCGGTCACCGGCTGCATGTTGGCCGGGTGGCGAAGCAGCCACGCGATCGCGATCGTCGTGTTGGTCGTCTCGTACTTGGCGGCGATTTCGTCTATTTTGGCGTTCAGCTTCGGGAACTTCGGGTTGTCCAGGAACACGCCTTCGAAAAATCCGTACTGGAAGGGCGACCATGGCTGGACCGTGATGTCGTTAAGCCGGCAGAAATCCAGGACGCTGCCGTCGCGATTCACCGCGGGATCGTCCAGCATATTGACATGGAGACCTTGGGAAATCATGTTGGCGTTCGTGATGCTAAGCTGTAATTGGTTGGCTGCGATCGGCTGCTTGACGAACTTCCGCAGCAGTTGAATCTGCATCGGGTTCTGATTGGACACGCCGAAATGGCGTACCTTGCCGCTGCTCTCCAGCTTGTCGAACGCCTCGGCAACCTCCTCCGGTTCCACCAGCGCGTCGGGCCGGTGCAGCAGCAGAACGTCTAGGTAATCGGTTTTCAGCCGTTTGAGGATGCCGTCCACCGAAGCCAGAATGTGCTCTTTCGAGAAATCGAACGAGCCCTTGCGAATGCCGCACTTGGATTGCAGAATCATTTTCTCGCGCACGGACGCGTTCATCTGGATCGCGTCCGCGAAGATTTCCTCGCATGTGCCGCCCCCGTAAATATCCGCATGATCGAAAAAGTTGGCTCCCAGCTCGAGCGAAGTGCGGACGAAGCGCTCCGCTTCCTGTTTGTCCAATCCGTTGATGCGCATGCAGCCGACCGCGATGACCGGCACCTGCAGATTCGTTTGTCCCAACTGTATCGTTCTCATCTTGTATAGCTCCTCCTTATTTTCGCTTGCGCGTTTACCAGGTGATCTTATCGGGATCGGCGGAGTACCCGCAGCATCCCTTCAAGTCGGCGATGAGCTGTACGTCTTGCGCGGACAGCTCGAAATCGAACACGTCGGCGTTCTCGCGAATGCGCTCCGGCGTCGCCGACTTGGGCAGCGGCAGGTAGCCCCGCTGCAGACTCCAGCGTACGCAAATCTGCGCGATGGACTTGTCGTACTTCTCGGCAAGGGCTTTCATTTCGGGAACCTCGAATATTTTGCCTACGCCGAGCGGACTGTACGCCTCCAGAAGAATGGAGCGCTCCCGGCAATAATTCACGACTTCATCCTGCGTATCCCCAGGGCACAGGCGGATCTGATTGACCATCGGCAGGACGGTCGCCGTCTCCATCAGCGCCTCGAAATGATGGGGATGGAAGTTGCTGACCCCGATCGCGCGGATTCTTCCGGCCTTGTGCAGCTCCTCGAACGCTTTCCAGGAGCCCGCGTTGGTCTCCTGCCAGCGATCCCTGAATTTGACCGGGTTCGGCCAGTGGATCAGGTACAGATCCAAGTATTCCATATCCAAGTTTTTCATCGTCTGCTCGAACGCCTTCAACGTATCGTCGTATCCGTGCATATCGTTCTGCAGCTTGCTCGTTATGAAAATATCGCTGCGCGCGATGCCGCTCTCTTTGACGGCGATGCCGACGCTTTCTTCGTTGCCGTATCCCGCGGCGGTATCGATATGGCGATACCCGACGTCCAGAGCGGCTTTCACCGACGAGACCGCGCTGTCCCCGTTCTGCACCTGCCACGTGCCGAAGCCGATGCAAGGGATTTTGACGCCGCCCGACAACTCGTATGTATCCGTTATCGCTTTCATAATCTACCTCCCGAATTAAGTTTGACAGAATTTAAAGCATTGGATATATTGCGTATGATAAACGTTAACGTTAACTTTAAGTCAATAGAGAGAAAGAAAATTTTCGGGAGGAATCGCGATGGGGTACACGATCAAGCAAGTGTCGGAGAAAACGAAGCTGGGAGCGCATGTGCTTCGCTACTACGAGAAGGAAGGCCTGCTGTCTCCGGTCAACCGGAAAAAGGGCGGCATCCGCCACTACTCCGAGGACGATCTGGAATGGCTGGGTCTGATCTGCTGCCTTAAAAATACCGGAATGTCCATCAAGCAGATCAAAAGCTTCGTCGACCTGAGCGCGCAAGGCAAAGACACGCTGAAGCAGCGCTGCGACATGCTGATCGAGCATAAGCAAAGCGTCGAAGCGCAAATTCGGGAAATGGGCAAGCATCTGGAGAAAGTGTCCCATAAAATCTCCCATTTCTCTTCTCAGCATGAACAATATCTTCGGGAGCAATCCCGCGACGGCGAAGCTTCCGTCTGCAAGGGCTGACCGCCGCCCGCACCGTTTCGCCGCTTGTCCGGGAAGATTTATGCGCCTTTAGACCGTTGCACCCTTGAGAAATTTTTTGTACGATCCAGGTGCACAAATCCACTGAGGAGGGAATAGCATGGCTTTTACTTTGCAGTTGGGTGAGCAAGCGCCGGAGTTCTCGCTGCCGGCAACGGACGGAAGGACGTATTCGCTGCAGGATTTCTCCGACGCCTCGACGCTTGTCGTGTTTTTCACGTGCAATCATTGTCCCTTTGTCGTCGGCTCCGAAGAGGCAACCCGGGAAACCGCGCTTAAGTACCGCGACCGCGGCGTCGCGTTCGTCGGCATCAATTCCAACAGCGAATTGACGAAGCCGGACGATTCCTTCGAGCACATGGTCGAGCGGATGAACGAGAAGAAGTTCCCGTGGATCTATCTGCGCGACAAAAGCCAAAGCGTCGCCGAAGCTTACGGCGCGCTGCGAACGCCTCATTTCTACGTGTTCGACCGGGACCGCAAGCTGGTCTATTCCGGCAGAGGCGTCGACAATCCGCGCGAAATCGACAAAATGAAAGTCAACGATCTCGATAACGCCTTGGCTCAACACACGGCCGGTCAGGCCGTAACCGTTCCGCTGACGAATCCGATTGGCTGCAACGTGAAATGGGAAGGCCAGGACGAGCACTGGATGCCTGCGGAAGCTTGCGACCTGGTTCCTCAGTCTTAACGGGACCGTCCCCTAAGTCAGGCAGCTTGATATCATCGATCAAGAAGTACGGGGTATGTATCTTCTTCCGCTGCTGATACGGTCATGAAAATTGGAACGGATAAACCCGTAACAGGGTAATTTCATGACCGTATGAGGCAGGCGCTTCGCTCTACAGAAGATACATACCCCTACCCTTACCTCGATGATACCAAGCTGCGCTCCGATGACTTAGGGGACGGTGCCGCTCCTTGATCAGCTTCTCTTCTTCCGGGTCATGACGTCGAATATGACGGCTGCGGCCAGGACGCCTCCCCGGATCATGTACTGGTAGGAGATGCCGACGCCGAGCAGGTTCATGCCGCTGGACAGGGAAGCCATAACGATTGCGCCGATGATCGACCCCGTCACCTTGCCGACGCCGCCCGCCGCGGAGACGCCGCCGACGTAAGCGGCCGCGATCGCGTCCAGCTCGAACAGCGTGCCGGCGGTCGTCGTCGCCGATTGCAGGCGGGATGTGTACAGAATGCCGGACAGCGCCGAGAGCATCCCCATCGAGCCGAAGACGATGTAGGTGATTTTCTTGACGTTAATGCCGCTTAGATGGGCCGCTTCGGGATTGCTGCCGACAGCGTAGATGTTTCTTCCCAGCACCGTCTTGGTTGTCAGGAAATGATAGATAACGACGACGAGCAGCATGATGATGACCGTCCAGGAAAATCCGTTGTAGCCTGCGATAATCCACGTAATGTAAGCGATAATGGCCGATACGAACACGAGCTTCAGGACGAACAGCTGGTTGGTCACGACCTCAAGCCCGTATTTGAGCTTGTTTCTGCGCTTGGAGATTTCCCCCGCGATATACAGCACGATGAACGCGGCGCCCAGAATAAGCGACAGCAAATTCAGCCCGCCTACGTTGGCCAGCTCCGGAATGTAGCCGTTGCCGATCGCGTTGAACTGCTCGTTCTTGACGTTGATCGTGCCCGTCTTCTCCGTCACCCGCAGCAGCGCGCCCCGGAATATCAGCATGCCCGCAAGGGAAGCGACGAATGACGGAATGCCGATCGAGGCGACGAGCACCCCGTTGAACAGTCCGACGACGATGCCGAGAACGAGAATGATCGGAATCGTCAGAAGGACGGGAATGCCGGCCTGCGTCAGCAAAATGGCCGCGATCGCTCCGAGGAAGCCGGCCGCGAAACCGACGGACAAGTCGATGTGCCGAATGACGATGACGAGCGTCATGCCGACCGCCAGCACGGCGATGTATCCCGTAGCGTCCAGCAAATTGCTGATGTTGCGCGAAGAAATGAACAATCCGTCCGTCATGATCGTAAACACGAGCATGATCACGAACAGGGCGATGTA
Source organism: Cohnella sp. (assembly GCF_041641335.1). Lineage (NCBI taxonomy): Bacteria > Bacillati > Bacillota > Bacilli > Caryophanales > Paenibacillaceae > Cohnella > Cohnella sp. The sequence continues at coordinate 4,611 of NZ_JBEPYQ010000155.1, forward strand.
CATGCCGTACTCGCGAATGTTCACCTTGACCAGGGACTTCGTTTCTTTGTACAGATTCATAGGTGATCCTCCCATTGCCTATAGCGTCGCGAGATGCATGATTTTCTCCTGATCGGCCTCTTCGATCGGCAGCTCGCCCGTAATCCGCCCTTCGGCCATCACGTATACGCGATCGCTCATGCCGAGCACTTCGCCGAGCTCTGACGAGATCATGATGATGCTCATGCCCTCTTCGATCAGCTTGTTCATGATCGTGTAGATTTCGAATTTGGCCCCCACGTCGATGCCGCGCGTCGGCTCGTCCAGAATCAGCAGCTTGGGCGAGACGAACAGCCATTTGCCCAAGCTTACCTTCTGCTGGTTGCCGCCGCTCAGGTTGCCGACGATCTGCTCTATCGACGGAGCTTTGACGTTCAGAGAGTTTTTATACTGATTCGCGACGCGTATTTCCTCGTTATCGTTGATGACGCCGCGGGAGGAGATATTCCCCAGGTTGGCGGCGGTAATGTTGCTCTTGATATCCTGGATCAGGAACAGCCCGTCTCCCTTGCGATCCTCGGTCACGTACGCGATTCCCGCGCGGATCGCGTCGCTCGGGTGCCTCAGCCGAACCGGAGCGCCGTGAAGACGCATCTCGCCGCTTAATCTATAGGATTTCGGATTGCCGAACAGGCTGCGCGCGAGCTCGGTTCTTCCCGAGCCCATCAAACCGGCGATACCGACGATTTCTCCTTGTTTGACGTGCAGGTCGATTTCTTTCGCGACCTGCCTTCCCAACTCCGCATCATAGGCCGACCAATCGCGAACCTCCAGAATGGGGTTCCCGAACATCCGCTTTAATCTCTTCGGATAGATGTCGTCGATCTCGCGACCAACCATATTCCGGATAATGACGTTCTCCGCAAGCTCTCCCTTCGAGGCGTCGAGCGTGCATATCGTCTTGCCGTCGCGAAGCACGGTCGCCTTGTCCGCGATGGAGATGACTTCCTTCAGCTTGTGCGAAATCATGATGCAGGTAATGCCCTGACTCTTCAGCTCGCGCAGCAGTTGCAGCAAATTGTCGCTGTCGTTCTCGTTAAGCGCCGCCGTCGGTTCGTCCAGAATGAGCAGCTTCACGTTTTTGCTGAGCGCCTTGGCGATCTCCACGAGCTGCTGCTTGCCTACGCCCAAATCCTTGATCAGCGTCTCCGGGTTCAAATCCAGCTTCACCTTCCGCAGCATCTGCTTCGCCTGGACGACCGTGCGGTTCCAATCGACGATGCCGCCGCGGCTCAACTCGTTGCCCGCATAGATGTTCTCGTAGACGGTCAGGTCGGGGAACAGCGCCAGTTCCTGATAGATGATGGCGATACCCGCTTTGACGCTGTCGCTGATTCTATGAAACTGCTGCACGCGGCCTTCGAACACGATATCTCCCTTATACGCGCCGTGCGGGTAGACTCCGCTCAATACCTTCATCAACGTGGACTTCCCGGCCCCGTTCTCGCCGATCAGGCAGTGGATCTCGCCGCGCTCCACCTTGAAGTTGACGTCGGCGAGCGCCTTCACGCCCGTAAATTCCTTGGAAATCCCGTTCATTTCCAAAATGTAGTCGCTCATCTTCATGCGCTCCTTAGCAAGCAACTCCCGCACGGACGAAATAGCGACGGAGGATCCCTCGCTATTCCGCCCGGCTTATGCTATTCGGTTAAAGTCCGGTAAACTCGCTCGCCTGGTAATAGCCCGAATCGATCAGCTTCTGCTTCACGTTAGATTGCTCGACGACGATAACGTCGGTCTGCTTGGCTTTCACGTCGATCGCGCCGTTCGGGTAGGAGCCCGTCGTCTCCGGCGTCTTGCCGTCGAGAATGGCAACCGCCATGCCCATGGCGTCCTTGACGAGTGTGCGTACGTCCTTGAACACGGTCATCGATTGCTTGCCGTCGATAATGTACTGCACGGAAGCTTTGTCGGCGTCCTGTCCGGAAATGACGTAGCTTGTCACCGCGGAATCCGTCGCGAACACGTCGGCGATGGAACGGGACGTTCCGTCGTTCGGAGCCAGGATGACGACGTCGCCTTTCTGATCCGCTCCTGCGGCGGTCAAGTGCGTTTGGGCTTTGTTTTTGGCTTCGTTGGCGTCCCAGTTCGTCGTCACTTGGCCGATGATTTTGCTCATCTGATCGCGCGACAGCTTTACCGTATCTTTCAGCGCTTCCGCTTCGCTCGAGTTCGCGATCTTAAACGTGCCGTCGGCAATCTTCGGCTGAAGCACGTTCCAAGCGCCTTCGAAGAACAGGAACGCGTTGTTGTCGGAAGCGGCGCCGGCGTACAGATACAGCGGCTGGCCAGAGCCTTTCGCGTGGTCGACGAGATATTGGGCTTGGGCGGCGCCTACCGCGACGCTATCGAACGTGACGTAGTAATCAACCGCATCCGTGTTCGTGATCAGACGGTCGTAGGAGATGACCTTGATGCCTTCCTTCCGGGCGGCTTCGACGGCCGCCGCCGCGGCGTCGCCGTCCGGCGGACAGATGATCAGCACTTTGATGCCTTTGTTGATCAGCGTCTCCACGTTTTCTTTTTCCTTGGCGGGAGAGCCTTGGCTGAACAAAATCTCGGTCTTGTATTTCGTATCTTTGATCGCGTCCTTGAAGCGCTGTTCGTCCTGCACCCATCTTTCCTCGTCCTTGGTCGGCAGGACGATGCCTACGCTGATCTTGCCGCTGCTGTTGCTGCTGTTGCATGCCGCAACGAGGATGGAAAGCATGATGACCGTGAGCGCTAACGAAATGGCTTTTAAGCTTTTTTTCATTTGTGTGCCCCTCTCGATAAATGGATTCATTGGCCGACAACGTCAATATACCATCGGAGAGAGGTGATGAAAGCGCTATACAATAGCACTCTTTTGCAACCGTCTATACTTTTTTAAGCTTGCGGCGGGTAGGTGAAAAAGGAGTACTAAGCCGTTTGGGGGAGGGAGGACCCGGGAAGGTGCCTTGGCGGGACCGAGGCTGGGGGCTAAGGCCAAGAATGTGCCTTGGCTCTACCCAAGCCGCGGGTCTAAGGCCAAGAATGTGCCTTGGCGCTGGCGGAACGGGAGTGTGGAGGCCAAGAATGTGCCTTGGCGCTGGGGGACCGGGAGTGTGGAGGCCAAGAATGTGCCTTGGCGCTACCCAAGCCGCGGGTCTAAGGCCAAGAAAGTGCCTCCGCGCTGGCGGAACGGGAGTGTGGAGGCCAAGAATGTGCCTTGGCGCTACCCAAGCCGCGGGTCTAAGGCCAAGAATGTGCCTTGGCGCTGGCGGAACGGGAGTGTGGAGGCCAAGAATGTGCCTCCGCGCTGGCGGAACGGGAGTGTGGAGGCCAAGAATGTGCCTCGGCGCTGGCGGAACGGGAGTGTGGAGGCCAAGAATTACGGTCGGAGGCGTTGTTCTACCGTTCCGAACGTGGTCAAACGATCCCGGGAACGGAAGCCGTCGAGGGGATGAAGAAGGGGGAGCTCCCGGGCCTCGTGCGGCCTTCGGAACCTCCCCCTTTACGGGAATCATTGAGCGCAAGTCGATCAAAGCGCCGGCAGCCTGCTCGACTTCGGGCAAGACGACCCCTCCGTCATCCGTTCCGACGCGTTGACGCCTTGGACGGGATCCGAGCTACGTCCGGCAATCCCGTTCAACCGCCCGGCTGCTTCCCGCGAATACGGAGCTGCCGCGCTGCTCCCGGGCCCATGCAGCCACCCGCAGCGGGTCTCCGTCCCACAGACGCTGACGTCCCCATTCCGTCGCTTCGGGCTTGCCGACGCATGTTACGCGGATAACCGGAAACAGTCTGCTGGGCGGCTCCGCGGGCAAGCCGCCAATGATCAGCTCGTCGTCCGTCTGGCTGAAGCTCAGCTTTTGTCCGGTCGTCAGCAGCGTGACGTCGGTGACCTTCGTCGCCAGATCCGCCAGACGCAGCTCGGGACGACCGTCCCAGAAGCGGATGATCAAATAGAGCTCGTTACCCTTCGTCGTCTGGCGGCCGCGCGTAATGAACTCCGTCAGATTGCCGCCGTCCGCCCCGTAGATCGCTTCGCCGTGCACGTCCAGCCAGGCGCCGATCTGCAGAGCGCGCTCCACGAACTCCGGCGGCAGCTGTCCGTCCGCCGTCGGACCGACGTTCAGCAGCAGGTTGCCCCCGTGGGCTCCGCCCTGCTCCGTGCATGCGCACAACATATCGAGCAAGTAGTCCGCCGGTCTCCAACGCTCGCCGAAAACATGACCCCACAGACGCCAGGTCGTGACCTGGCAGGATTCCCACAGCCTGCTGCGGTCCGCCGCGACGAGGTGCTCCGGCGTGCCGAAGTCGCCCAGCGTATCCGAATCGCCGGCTCCTATGCCGCCGTCCGCGCGGTAGCCGTCATGCTTGGACGAATACCCTACCCGGTTGTTGATCAGAATGTCCGGTTGGAGCTTGCGCATCTCCTCCATCAATTCCACGCTTTGCAAATCGTCCGCGTTGCGGGGCCATACGCCGTCGAAGAAAAAGTGATCGATCCGCCCGTAATTGGTCAGCAACTCCTTGACCTGATTGTGCAAATAGGTTCTGACCGTCTCCCAGCCTTCGGGATTGGTTTGCGGACCTTCGAAATAGGCGGGAAGCCGCCAATCGATCCACGAATAATAGAGTCCGATGCGAAGACCTTCCTTGCGGAAAGCGTCCGCGACCTCGCGAACGAAATCCCGGCCGGCCGCTTGCCGCGCGCTGGAATAGTCGGTATAGGCGCTGTCCCACATGCAGAAGCC
>NZ_JBEPYQ010000156.1:0-9201 GCF_041641335.1 Cohnella sp.
CACCTCCAAGGCACTTTTTTGGCCTCCACGCTCCCGTCCCGCCACCTCCAAGGCACTTTTTTGGCCTCCACGCTCCCGTCCCGCCACCTCCAAGGCCCTAATGAGCCGGGAGAGCCCGTTGATTGCGGGGAAGATGAAAGGGAAAACACGTCCTTACTTGGCATTGGGGAGGTGCGGGGCAAGCTGCAGTCGACGATCCGTCAAGACTGCGAATAATCCGCCTCTGCTGCTCGATTATAGTGCCAGTTAGGTTGTCGGGGTTTCTCCATTATGCGATCCTAGCTCTCTACCGAGCAAAAGTTGCTATAATAGAGACTAACGCAAAAGAAAGAACGGAGCTGACCGAACGCTATGACCGAACCGACCAATAAAGCGACGACCGGGTTCACGAAAGAGTCTGCGAATAAAGAGGCGAACGGGTTCATGACTGAATCGACGAATAAAACGACAAGCGAGCCGACGGACGAAAACCACGCATCCGAAACCCATTCCCGTCTGCTGCTGGACAGCTACCGCCGAGCGACGGGGCGCGATTTGCTTGCGCCCGTGCCCGCCCCGGGCAAGGCGGCAGCGGCGCTGTTCCGCGCGCCGTTCGTGCTGCTCTCCCACGGGACGGAGGCCGATCCGGTGCTGAACTATGGCAACGCTGCGGCGCTTAAGCTGTGGGAGATGACGTGGGAGCAGTTCACGCGGACGCCTTCGCGCCTGACCGCCGAGCCGATGGAGCGGTCACAGCGGGAGAAGCTGCTGGCGGACGCCAAGGAAAAAGGCTATTCCGACGGCTACTACGGCATCCGGATTTCAAGCGGCGGCAGAAGGTTTGAAATCCGCAACGTGCTGCTGTGGAGCGTGACGGACGAGCAGGGAAGCTACAGAGGACAAGCCGCCGTTTTCTCGGAGTGGGCCTACGTCTGACGGATACGCGGGAGGGGCGGGAAGATGAGACGAACGAGCTTGCGGCTGCGGCTGATGCTGCTCATGATCGCGCTGACGACGCTGCCGGTCGTGACGGTGACGTGGATCGCGACGAACAATACCCGGTCTTCGGTGGAAAAGGAAATCGTCGCCGCCAACCGCTCGCGGATGCTGTGGGCGGATCAATATTTGGACGAGCTGATTCAGCAGATCGACGTGCTGTTCTATACGCTGCAGATCAACAAAACGCTGATGGACGGCATGAACGAGGTCGACAGCGCCGACGTCGGCGTGCAGTACCGGACGCAGAACTTCATCCAGAACACGCTGACGTCCGCCTATTTCGCCAACTCCCGCAAAATCGACCTGCTGACGCTCTACGTTCACGCCAATAAGAAAGCGTTTTCGGCGAATTACGCGAGCAGCGGAATGGTGTCCGCGGTCGACATCGGCAGCGGCGAATGGAACCGGCTGCTGCGGGAGCCGGTCAATATGTATTTCAAGCAGACGGACAGCGGGATCTACGCCTATCACGGCATTTACCGGTTCGAGGACCGCAAGCTGCTGGGCGGACTGTCCGTGCGTCTGAACCGGGACGTGTGGGAGGAGGTCGGGCGCATTCTGAGGTCGGAGCCGGAAAGCTCCGTCTTCCTGCTGAACGACGAGGGGGAGCTGCTGTCCGGTTCTACGCAATCCGACATTTCCGGGGAAATATCGGCGCATCTTCGACAGCTTGCGCTATCCGACTCCGAGCTGAGAACGGAGAGCGCCGGCAGCTACTATTACTTCATGAAAAAGGTGGACGACGGCGAGCTGACCGTCGTGAAAGCCGTGCCGCTGGCGACCGTCGCCCGCAGCGCCAACGCGACGATACGCGCCGGTATCGTGACCGGCGCCTTGTTCGCCGCCGCCTCGATCGTGCTGTCGATTCTCGTCTCGCTGCGGATCAGCCGACCGATCGTCAGCCTGGCGCGCACGATGAGAAGCGCGCACATTCACAGCTTCGAGCTCAAAGCGCCGCAAAGCCGCGACGAGATCGGTCTGCTGGAGCGCGGCTACAATTCGATGATGCAGCGCATCCGGCAGCTGATCGAAGACGAGTACGAGCGGGAGATCGACTTGAAGAACGCTCAGCTTCAGGCGCTGCAGGCGCAGATCAATCCCCATTTTCTGAACAATACCTTGCACCTGATCGGAGGCATGGCGCTGACGAAGGGAGCGCCGGAAATCTACAAGGTAACTCAGGTGATCGGAGAGCTGCTGCGCTACGCGATCGGAACCGAGGGAGACCGCGTGCCACTGGAAGACGAGCTCAAGCATATGCGCAACTATTTGTTTATTCAGGAGAACCGCTTCAAGGGCCGCTGCACCGTTGAGCTGTCCGTCGACGAGGAGGCGCTCGGAACGCCGATACCGAAGTTCACGCTGCAGCCGCTGCTGGAAAACGCGTTCGAGCACGGCCTTCAGCGCAAGATGGGCGCTTGGCGCATCGAGGTGCGAATCGAGCGACGCGCGCGGAGCATCGCCGTGCTGATCCGGGACGAAGGCGTCGGCATGGAGCGCGAGCGGCTGCTGGAGCTGCGCGCCGAGCTGGCGAGCGGAACGAGGAGACGGGCGGCGGAAGCGGATCGGAAGGCGGACGGGCCGAAGAAACGCAAGGGAATCGGGTTGCAAAACGTCGACGCGCGGCTGAAGCTGCAGTTCGGAGCGGGCAGCGGACTAAGGCTATTCAGCAATCCGGAGCGAGGGACGCTGGTCGCCTTTAAGCTGCCGGTTCGGACGAAGGGGGAGGAGAACGTTGTTTAACGTAGCGATTATAGATGACGAGCCGTGGTCGAGAGAGGTCGTCAAGGCGCTGGCGGAATGGGACGAGCTGGGCTTGCGCGTGGACGGAGAAGCGGAGGACGGCACGGAAGGGCTGAGGCTCATCGAGGAGCGCCGGCCGCACATCGTCATCACGGATATGCGGATGCCCGGTCTGGACGGCGTCGGACTGCTGAAACGGATGAACGAGCAGTTCCCGAAGATGAAGATCATCGTTATGAGCGGATACGACGATTTCGTGTACTTAAAGCAGGCGATTCGCTCGCGGGCGGTGGAATATTTGCTGAAGCCGCTCGATCGCGACGAGCTGAACGCGGCGCTGGCGCTGTGCGCCGAGGAGTTGAGGCGGGCGGAGGGCGCGCCCCCGCGCGAGCCGTTTGCGCTGCCCGATCCGGCGGCGCAGGAGAAGTACGCGGCGATCAGGGAGCGGATGAAAGGCTGCCTGCTGGAGCTGGACAAGGCCGCCGCGCTGGAGACGCTGGAGAAGCTGGGCGAATGGATCGGGAGCTTGAGCGAGTCGCGGCAGGCTTACGTCAAGGCCGGCCACGATTTTCTGTCGCTGCTGGAGGAATTCGTCGCGGAGAACAAATTGGACGTCGCCGGCTTGCGGCCGCGCGCGTCGTCCGGAGAGTCGGCGAGTCCGGACCAGGCGATCGGGGAGCTGCAAGCGATGTATGGGGAGGCGATCGACGAGGTCGAGTCGATCCTGCGCAGGCGCCAGCGTCTGGACGTCACGATGATCCGGGAACATATCGACCGCCACTACAGCGAGCCGGTTTCGTTGGAGACGCTCGCGCAGCGTTTTCACGTCAGTAAGGAGCATTTGAGCAGGGCATTCAAGTCGCAGACGGGAGAAAATTTGTCGGACTACATCGTGCGCAAGCGGATGGAAAAGGCGGGAGAGCTGATCCTCAAAGGGAAGCTGGCGATCAAGCACGCGGCCAGGCTGGCGGGGTACGAGGACCTGGCGTATTTCTACCGGGTGTTCAAAAAGCATTACGGAGTAACACCCGGCGACTACGCCAAGAAGGATGACGAAGCGAAGCCGCAACATCAATAAAGTGCAATGACGGATGCTAACAGGCTCGAATGATCGGCGTTGGCCGCTCCCCTATACTGAAGGTGATTTCAACTCAAGGGGGTACTCATCCATGAAGAAAGCGCTTTATTTCGGTCTCGTGCTCGTGTTGGTCGCATCGTTCCTGTCGGCGTGCGGCTCGGGCGGCAACAAGGAGACAAGCCCGTCCGCATCGGCGGCGAATTCGCCAAGTTATTCCGCTTCTCCGTCCGAATCGGCGAAAGCGGATACGCCTCCGCAGAAGGTCGAGCTTAAGGTGTTCATGAGCTTTCCGCGGTTCAAGGATCAGTTCGAGGCGTATTTCGCGCAGTTCAAGGCCAAGGAGCTGGCGGAGAAAAACATCGACGTGACGATCAAGCTGGAGATGCCGAATCCCGATCAGGCGAAGCAGATTCTGCAGACGCGGCTGGCGTCCAACGACGCTCCGGACCTGTTCACGCTGCATGCGATCGCGGATATTCCGACCTACTACAAGGCGGGCTACCTGAGCGATCTGTCCGATCAGCCGTTCGTGCCGAAGGTGTACGAGAGCGTGCGCAACACGGTGACCTACGACGGCAAGGTCGTGGCGCTGCCGCTGGAGAGCTTGAGCTGGGGATATCTGTACAATAAAAAGATTTTCGCCGAGCAGGGCATCGCGCCTCCGCTGACGCTGGACGAGATGCAGGCGGCGATCGACAAGCTGAACGCGGCCAATGTGAAACCGTTCGTACTGGCGTTCCAGGAATCTTGGATTCCGCAGCTGATGATGGCGCTCTCGCTCGGCGGTACGGTGTCGTCGGCCCATCCGGACTGGATCGAGCGGATGAACAAGGGCGAGGCCTCTTACAAGGACGTTGCCAGCGTATTCGATATTATCGACCTGATTATGGCCAACGGAACGGGCAAGCCGTTCGAGGTCGGCGGCGAAGCCGGCTCCGCGGATTTCGCCAGCGGCAAGGGCGCGATGTGGGTGCAGGGGCCGTGGCAGGCGGAGACAATTCTCAAGGTCAACCCGGACATGGAGTTCGGCGTCGCGCCGCTGCCGGTCAGCAACGATCCGACCGGGGCGATGATCAACCTGGCGACCTCGACGTCGCTGGCGGTATCCCCGACGAGCAAAAACAAGGAAGTCGCGCTCGACCTGCTCAACTACATTCTCGACGACCAGGCCTCCGCTCCGCTGTTCGAGGAACTCAAGTTCAACCCGGTCGCGACGATGCATACGTACGAGACTTTCCCATGGATTGCCGAAGCGAGCTCCTACGTAGCGCAAGGCAAAGCGTATCTCGACCTGTCGCTGCCGGGCGGCGTGACGGACGAAACCGCGAAGCTGCTGCAAAGCTACTACGCGAAGGACGTCACCAAGGACGAAATAATCGCAACGCTGGATAAAGCATGGGCCAAAGGCGTCCAGGCGCAGCAGTAGCCGTGAGCGACGGGCATATGCGCTTGACGAAAAATGGCAAACAGACGGCCGCGCTGCTGGGCTTCGTTTTTCCCGCGCTGGCTTTCTATGCGGCGTTCATGCTGGCCCCCGCTTTCGGAGGCGCAGCTTACAGCCTGACGAATTGGAACGGGCTGAATCCCGCCTACGGCTGGGTGGGGTTCGCCAACTACGCGGAGGCGCTGACGGACGATCCGGCGTTCTTGCGGTCGCTGGCGTTTACGGCGAAGTTCGTGGCGTTCATGGTCGTGCTGCAAAACGCGATCGCGATCGTGCTCGCCGTCTTCGTGGAGGCGATGGGGCGGAGCAAAGCTTGGTTTCGCACGATCTTTTTTATGCCGAACATGCTGAGCATGATTATTGGCGGGTTTATGTGGCTGTTTATTTTTACGAAGGTGTCGTCCTATCTGGTGGAAAAGGCCGGGATGGCCTTCTTGGACCGGTCCTGGATCGGCGACCCGAGCTATTCGTTCTATGCGATCGTCATCGTGTCTCTATGGGGCGGCGTCGGATACTTGATGGTCATCTATATCGCGGCTTTGCAGGGCGTACCGCGATCGCTGAAGGAGGCGGCCGCGATCGACGGGGCGGGGGCTTGGCAGACGTTTCGCCGGATTACGCTGCCGATGATTTATCCCGCGCTGACGATTGGGGTGTTCCTGACGCTGAACTCGTCGTTTAAGGCGTTCGACGCCGTATACGCGCTGACGGGGGGCGGTCCAGGGCGGGCGACTCAGGTCGTTGCGCTGAATATTTTCGAGGAGGCGTTCGGCTTTACGAACCGGTACGGCTATGCCAGCGCCAAGGCGATGATTCTGTTTCTCATCATCTTCGTCATCACGATCGTGCAGCTTCGGTTTATGAAGACGAGGGAGGTGGAGGCATGAACCGCCGTTACGGGCTGGCCGGCCGGGCCGGCTCGGCGCTAATATTTGCGTCGCTGGTCGTCGCCGCCTTGTTCACTTTGTTTCCGATCTATATGGGCGTGCTGAACTCGCTTAAGACGGAAGGCGAGATGCTTACCGACATTTTGGCTTTTCCGTCTAAGCTGCAGTTCGGCAACTTCGCCGACGCGTTCGAGAAAACCGACTATTTGCGCAGTCTGGGCAATACGGTCGTCGTCGCCGCCGTCGGGCTGACGGGCATCATCCTGTTCGCCGCGATGGCCGGCTACAAAATGTCCCGGACGCCGGGCAAGCTGAGCGGATTTCTGTTCGGACTGTTCGTGCTGTCGATGCTCATTCCTTTTCACTCGATCATGATTACGCTCGTGCGGATTTCCAAGGATTTGGCCGTGCAGGGCTCGACGGTCGGGCTCGGCTTTATCTATATCGGCCTGGGCGTGTCGATGGCGATTTTCCTGTATCACGGGTTCGTGAAGTCGATTCCGCGCGAGCTGGACGAGGCGGCCGTCGTGGACGGGTGCGGGGAGCTGCGGCTGTTTTTCGTCGTCGTGTTTCCGCTGCTGCTGCCGGTGACGGCGACGATCGCGATTTTGAATCTGCTATGGATGTGGAACGACTTCCTGCTTCCTCTGCTGATGCTGACCGATTCGAAGGATTACACGCTGCTGCTGTCGACCAATATGCTGTTCGGCGAGTACAACAACGATTGGGCCGCGATTCTCGCTTCCCTCGTGCTGGCGATGCTGCCGGTCATCGTGCTGTATTTGCTGCTTCAGAAGTATATTTTGAACGGTATTGCGGACGGGGCGATCAAGAGTTAGCTTGGGGTGGCTTTGGTTGGTTGGCTTTGGGCAGGGGACGTCGGGTAAAAAAGGCGGCGTGCTGACGGATGCCAGCGTGGAGGATGGAACTGGTGGATGTCGGCTGGGGGAAGGGTAGGAGAAGGGAGAGAAATATCGATGTCGGAAAATCAAGCGCCGGCGGCCGGAGAGGTCAGCGGGTTTCTGCGGGCCGACGGGCGTAGGCTGGTGAATGGAGACGGCCGCGAGGTGCTGCTGCGGGGCGTCGGATTCGGCAGCTGGCTGCTGCCGGAAGGTTATATGTGGTCGTTCCCGGACAGGGGAGACCGCCCTCGGCGCATCGAGCGGATGATCGTCGAGCTGGTCGGCGAGGAGAAGGCGGCGGAGTTTTGGGCGCTGTATTACGATCGTTATATTGGAGAGGACGACATTCGCCGGATTGCGGAGGAAGGGTTCAACTCCGTTCGGGTGCCGATCAACGCCCGGTTTCTGACGGACGGGGATGGCATGAGCTGGAGAGAGGACCGGCTGGCGCTCCTCGACAGGGTAATCGGCTGGTGCCGCGAGCACCGGCTATACGTCATCCTCGACCTGCACGGCGCGCCCGGCGGGCAGACGGGGACGAATATCGACGATTCGGAGTTCGATCGTCCCGACCTGTTTCTGGAGGAAAGGAACGCCGAGCTTACCGTGGAGCTATGGAGGATGTTGGCGGCGCGGTACAAGGACGAGTGGATCGTGGCGGGCTACGATCTGCTGAACGAGCCGCTGCCGGACTGGTTCGCGCAGTACAACGACCGGATCATGCCGCTGTATAAGCGGATCGTTCGCGCGATTCGCGAGGCGGACGACCGTCACCTGATCATTCTCGAAGGCGCGCACTGGGCAACCGACTGGTCGATTTTCGACGAGAAGATCGACGATAACGTCATGCTCCAGTTTCATAAGTATTGGAACAACCCGGACACCGAGAGTATTCGCACCTATTTGGAGTATCGGGACAGGTGGAACGTTCCGATCTTCATGGGCGAAGGCGGCGAGAACAACAAGCTGTGGTATGCCGGGGCGTTCCGCTTGTTCGAGGACCATGGCATCTCGTGGAACTTCTGGACGTGGAAGAAGCTGGAGCGGGACAATTCCCCTTGCGAGGTGAAGCGGCCGGAGGGCTGGGACCGGCTCGTTGCGTATTTGGAGGGCGGAGAGAAACCGTCTGTCGAGGAAGCCGAGACGACGCTGTGGACTTACTTGGACAACTTGCCGCTCGACCGCTGCGTCTATCATCGCGATGTCGTGGACGCGCTGCTGCGCAGACCGCCCGTCCGCATCCCGGCGATATTCTACGGCTACGGGGGCGAGGGCGTCGGATACGGCGTGGCGGAGAAGCGGAGCGGGGCGCTCGGCTTTCGCTCTGGCGACGGCACGGACATCCGGTTCGTCGAGAGCGGCGAACGCTCCGCGCCGAATTTTCAGCACGGACGGGGCGAGGACTGGCAGCCGGACGAATGGCTGTGCGTGCAGTTGATGCCGGGGGATTGGCTGACTTACGACTTCTTGGTGGTTTCGGTATCGGGAGCTGGGAGTTTGCAAGTGGATCACGGGGCATCGACGGATAGCCAGGGGACGCCGACTGATGGAAGCAGCGCAGGGTATTCCTTGAAGCTGCGTATGTGCGCAGTCGGAGAGGAAGGGATGCGCGGTCGAGTCGAGGTAGAGGCGGAAGGAGCTGCTGTCGGCTGGATAGAGGCGGGGCCGGAATGGGAGACCGTTGGGCTCGCTGCCGCAATCCGAGTCTCCCCCGGTGTCCGCCGTCTCGTGCTGAAGGCTGCGGGCGACCGCCCGGTCCGCGTCATGTGGCTGGAGCTTAACGGCCTGCCAGACCGTTAGAAGGTGCGAGAGCGGCGGAATATCTGGAATAGCGGTCCGCCAGACCGTTAGAAGGTGCGAGAGCGGCGGAATATCTGGAATAGCGGTCCGCCAGACCGTTAGCGGGTGCAGGAGCGCCGGAATGTACGGAATAACGGTCCGTCAGACCGTTAGAAGGTGCGAGAGCGGCGGAATATCTGGAATAGCGGTCCGCCAGACCGTTAGCGGGTGCAGGAGCGCCGGAATGTACGGAATAGCGGTCCGCCTGGAGCTAGAATAAAAAGTGGACACCTCATAAGAGCAGACAGATAATGAATACAACAAGAAAATGAGGTGTCCGGTATGGGGGAGCAAAGACAGCATTACAGCGAAGAATTCAAAGAGCAAGTC
>NZ_JBEPYQ010000157.1:0-8904 GCF_041641335.1 Cohnella sp.
AGACCGTTAGTCAGGGCGCCTGGGCGGTTTCCGACCCTTTAACGGTCTGCCAGACCGTTAGTCAGGGCGCCTGGGCGGTTTCCGACCCTTTAACGGTCTGCCAGACCGTTAGTCAGGGCACCTGAGCGGATCCTCCGCAATTAACCAAGCGTTCAAGCCGGCAAAGAAGCTCTCTCCCCCGTCTGAAGCTGGTACATCTTGAAGTAGCGGCCGCGAAGCGCCATGAGCTCGTCGTGGGTGCCGCGCTCGACGATCTCGCCGCGGTGCAGCACGAGAATCTGGCTGGCGTCGCGGATCGTGGACAGCCGGTGCGCGATGACGAGCGTCGTCCGGCCTTCGCTGACGACTTTGAGCGCGCGTTGGATCAAGCCTTCCGTCTCGCTGTCGATGCTGGCGGTCGCTTCGTCGAGAATAAGAATGGACGGGTCGAACGCCAGCGCCCGAGCGAAGGAGATGAGCTGCCGCTGGCCGGACGACAGCGTGCTCCCGCGCTCGACGACCGGCTCGTCGTAGCCGCGCGGAAGCTGCTCGACGAACGAAGCCGCGCCGACGTCGGCCAGCGCTTGCTTGACCTGCTCCAGCGAAATATCCTTATTGTACAGGCTGACGTTGAATTTGATGTCCCCCGCGAACAGGTACGGGTCCTGCAGCACGATGCCCATGTTTTTGCGAAGCTGCTGCTTCGACAGAGTCGAGATGTCGACGCCGTCGATCGTAATCCGCCCCGCGCCCGGCTCGTAGAAGCCCAGCAGCAAATTGATGATCGAGCTTTTGCCCGAGCCCGTGTGACCGACGAGCGCGACCGTCTCCCCTTGGCGGGCGGTAAAGGAAATGTTCTTCAGCACATGATCGTCGTCGTTGTACGCGAACGTCACGTTCTCGAACTTCACTTCCCCTTCCGGCTTAGTCCCTCCCGAGGCCTCCTCGACCTCCGTGCCCTCCATATCGAGGATGGCAAACACTTTGTCCGCGGAGACGAATGCCCGCTGCGCGTTCATAAGCTGGTCGAAAATCCCGATAATCGGGTTGAATATGCGCCCCAGATAGTCGATGAACGCGTACAGCACGCCAAACGAAACCGCCGCGCCGGCAACGGAAAGATTGCCGAAGTGCCAGATGACGAACGCGGTAAGCAAGCTGCCGATCGTTCCGACGATATTCCGCGAAGAGAGGGAGAAGATCCGAAACTGCTTCACTTGGGCCACGTAACGATCCTCGTTCAGCCGTTCGAACTCCTCCAGCGTCGCCTTCTCCCGGCGGAAAGCCTGAAGGATCGGCATAACGACGATCGACTCGTTGATCATCGCGTTCATATCGCTGAGCCGCGCGCGCATGATCGAAACGTACTTCTTGGAAAACTTCAGATGGAAGTACATAATGACCACGAACACAGGCGGCAGAGCCAGCGTGTACAACGCAAGCTGAGCATCCAGTATGAACAAGGCGATGTAGATACCGAGCAAATGAGCGAAGCTGACGACGAACGTCGCCATGAAGCTCATGAACAGCTCCCGGATCGCCTCCGTGTCGTTGGCGACGCGCGAGACGATCTGCCCCGCAGGCGTGTTATCGAAATAGCGGAGGGCGATGCGCTGAATATGCCGCATGACATCCATTCTCATATTTTTGATAATGCGGAGCGCCGTCGTCTGAAGCAGGTAGGATTGCGTGAAATTCAAGAGTCCCGACAGCAAAACCAAACCTATGTAAAATGCGAGCAAGATCAGCACGGGACCGAGTTCGCCCGTCGGAGGCGTCAAATGCCCGTCGACAATCTCCTTAATAATGAACGGCCCGCCTAGCTCCGCGCCTACCGCGCAGAGCAAAATCGCCAGAGCGCCGATAATCCGGTATTTGTAAACGAGCGCGTAAGAGAGCAGCCTGCTCCCCGTTGATCGTTGGGAATTCATACGAACCTCCGATCCTGATTGTCCTCTTATTCTTCCAAGCCGGCCTCCATCTGCTGCCGATCCCACTGTTGTCTATACCATCCGCCCAGCAGCATCAACTGCTCATGCGTGCCTTCTTCCTTGATGCGCCCTTCGTCCAGCACGACGATCCAGTCGGCGTGGCTGACGGCGGACAGGCGATGCGTCGTAATCAGCGTCGTCTTGCCGGCGCGCTCGCGCCGGATATTCGCCACGATGCGGCTCTCCGTTCTCGCGTCCACCGCCGACAAGGAATCGTCCAGCAGCAGCACCTCCGCGTCCACGAGCAGCGCGCGGGCGATGGACAGGCGCTGCTTCTGGCCGCCCGACAGCATCACTCCGTTCTCCCCGATCAGCGTATCCAGCCCTTGCGGCAGTTGGGCGATATCGGTCGAGAAGGATGCCATCTCGACCGCCCGGGCGACGTCTTCCGGAGTTGCGGTCGGCTTGCCGAGGGCGATGTTATCGCGAATCGTCTTGGAGAGAAGCAGGTGCTCCTGCGGGACGTAGGCCATCCAGGTCTTCATTCTGTCCAGAGCGATGTTTTCCGCCGGAACATCCGATACGAACAGCATGCCCGGAGACAGCGGATACTGCCGCAGAAGCTGCTTCAGCAAGGTGCTCTTGCCGCTGCCGGTCTTGCCGACGACGCCCAGCGTCTGCCCGCGCTCCAGCCGCACGGAGACGTCGGTCAGACTGGGAACCGAAGCGCCCGGGTACGTGAAAGACAGCGCCTTCAATTCGATCGACTCGGGAACTCCAAGTTCGATCGGATCCTCCGCGTCCTTCACGTCCGCTTGTTCGGCCAGCACGTCGTCCAGCCGCCCCGCTGAAGCGCTGCCTCTCTGCAGCACGTTGATAAACTCGCCGAAAGCGATCATCGGCCAGATCAGCATCCCCAGATAAATATTGAAAGTCACGAGCTGGCCGAACGAGATTTCTCCCCGGAAAACCAAGTGAGCCCCGTAGCCGACTCCGATCGCGAAGCTCGCGCCTACGATAAAAGAGATCAAAGGATGGAACAGGGCGTTCAAGATCGCGACTCTGCGATTTTTATCCATCACGTCGGTCGTCAGCCGGTCGAAAGCCCCCAAGTCGTCCTTCTCCTGCACGTAGGAACGAATAACCCGGATGCCCGAGATCGCTTCCAGGACGTGATCGTTCATGCGGCCGAACGATTCCTGCGCCGCCATGAACCTTCCCCGAACGACGCCTCCGAGCTTGCTGATGATCACGACGAGCAGCGGCAGCGGAATCAGCGCGGCGAGCATCAGCTTGGCGCTGATGAAGCTGAGCATCATCACGACGACGACCGAGATGCCGACCAGCGTATTGACGAGCGTCATAACGCCGTATCCGGCCGTCTGCCCGATCGCCGACACGTCGTTGGTCGCCAGCGCCATCAGCTGCCCCGTGCTGTGGCGTTGGAAGAACGAAGGGCGCATTCGGGTCAAATGCCGGAGCAGTCGGGTGCGAAGCAGCTTCTCGATCAGCACCGAATTGCCGAACAAGTTCGTAATCCATATGTAGACGAAGACGTATGTGAGCAGGGCAAGGCCTGCGAGAATCAGAACGGTCTGGCTCAGTTCCGCGGCGGTCAGCGTCCCCTTCTCCATCACGTCGATCTTGTTCCCGATCAGCCGGGGAGGAATCATCGACAGCAGGCTGACCAGCGTCATTAATCCGATGGCCAGGGAATAGCTGCCCCATCTTTCCTTGAAAAACCATTTCAGGCGAATCACGAACGACAGCGTCATCACCCTCCCATATTTCCAGTTTCTGTGCGTGCACCTACGATCTTAACCGTTCCGCCCGTTCGCGTCTACGCGAACACAGCATTAAATTTCAAGAAAGAAAAGAGCGGCGAAGCCAGTCCGCAAATGCCGGATGTTCGCCGCTCTGGTTGTCGCGCTTATTCTTCGCTTTCCGCGTAATGGGCCTGGCAAAAGTCGGCCAGCGCGGCCTCTTCCTCGTCCTCCAGCTCGGCGTCGATATAGCTTCCCGTCGACTTCTCGTACAGTCCGTAGCTCACGACGCCCGCCTGCTCTCCGTCCACCTTGTAGACGGCTTTGATCTCGATCCCGTTCGCGGAATACAATTCGTCCTCCTCGTCGAGCTCGAGCTCGATCACGAACTCGTAACGCTTCCCCGGCAAAATCCGGAAAGGGTCCTTCACCAGCTCCACGCTGTATTCGGTTACCGACAGCATTTTCTCATCCTTCCTTGCGCTCGATGTCCTCATTATACACATTTCCACGTACATGGCGATTATGCCTCCTTTCGCGCGGCTTGAGCCGGATAGCCCAACTTGGCGAGGACGAGTCCCGTGAACGGGTTCAGTTCCGCAACCGGTTCGCTCAGATCGAAATAGCCCAGCTCCAGTCCCTCGCCGTCATTCACTTCGGGCGTTCCTTCGACCCCGATCGCCTCGAACACGGCCATTACGTTATAAACCTCGTCCCCGTGGGGGTATCGGTAATACATGTCCCTGCCGGAAAATAAATCGATCAGCCGGAACCGCTTCGCGGTCAGTCCCGCCTCTTCCCAGAGCTCCCGCGCCGCCGCTTCCTCCAGCGATTCGCCGGGCTCCAGCGCCCCGCCGATCGTCCCCCAATCGCCGCTGTCCGAGCGCCTTTGCAGCAGCAAGCGCCCGCTCCCGTCGAACACCAGCACGCAAGCGCCGGCCATGATCAACGGGCGCGTCCCGACAACCTCCCGCAATTCCGATATGTATCCCAAGTTCCTCGTCTCCTTTTTCCCCGAAGGGGGATGATCTAGAGTTGGTTCATCGTTCGCAAAGCCTTATTGGCCGAATAGACCGACAGGTTGAAAGAGCGCCAATCCCGGTTCTCGCGGTTCAGCTTGCCGAGGTTGGCTTCGAGCAGCTTCTTCATCTCCGCGTCCTCGCGATTCATGGCGAAATCGACAAGAGCCGGAATCGCGTCCGCCGACAGTTTGTTCAAGTAATACCGGTCGATTCGCCCCGTCTCCTCGAAGCGCGAGAGGTTGTTCTCGGCGATGAGCCGGTCCATGCCGACATAGTTGACCACCGTGTACGCGGCCAGACTCAGGACGATAAAGCATTTCGCCATCGGGACGAGCGAGGTGCGAATGCGCAGCGCCGCGATCAGCAGCAGGAACGCCAGATAAATCATGAACGCATGAACCAGAAACCGGATGTACGTATACCCGTAAGCTTCCTCGTACATGGCCAGTCGGATGTAGGCGGAGATCAGCATGACGCCCGAGCAGACGACCAGGATGTACAGCAGGGCGTTAAGAAGGCCCCTCTTCGTCCCCGAGAACGTCAGCGAGACGATCAGCAGCGCGAAATTGATCGCCGACACGGCCACCAGCTCGCCGAAGCCTTTGCGGGCATACTCCGCGTAAGTCGTTCCGTCCGGAAGCAAACCGTCCCACGCCCCGAACAAATAGGTAAACTGAATGGCCACGAACAGCAAGTAGACCGCGTTGACCGCCAGAAGCAGAGTCGTCAGCACGACGGAATCGATCCCCGGCTTGCGGGGCGGCGTTACGTCTGCTTGGGAGACGGTTTTTCGGCGTCTTGGCGGCTTAGCGAAGCTCCAGAAATAGATCGCGAACAGGATGCCGAATACGAGAATCCACAGCAATCTTCCGAACAGCTCGCCCAGGGAGAACCGGCTGATCCACCCCGGAACGCCGTTGAGCAGCCGGTTAAACGCGCCGTCCGCCGAAGCCAGCAACGGAATGACGACGAACAGCAGCGGCGTGGCGAAGACGAGGCCGATGGCGACCTTGGTCGCGGTTTTCTGGCGCTCGCTGTCCAGCCTTCTGAACAGCGAGATC
This sequence comes from Cohnella sp., assembly GCF_041641335.1. Taxonomy (NCBI): domain Bacteria; kingdom Bacillati; phylum Bacillota; class Bacilli; order Caryophanales; family Paenibacillaceae; genus Cohnella; species Cohnella sp. The sequence continues at coordinate 5,757 of NZ_JBEPYQ010000157.1, forward strand.
CGCAGCACCCGGAACACCCGGGGAATCTGAAGCAGGCTGCGGGGGATCAGATGGGCGAGCGCCTCTCCGACGATGCCTACGTCCCACCAAGGGACTCGCTTCGAACCGCGCAGCACGGCGAGATGGACGAAAACCAGACTCGGAATCGCCAGCAGATTAAGCGCCCGAAAGATCGGATTGTGAAACAGACCGTACGTCAGAGACAACAGCACAATCACCGCGAATAGAAACCAGCCGAACCCGGTCGTCTCCTTCAGCCGGTCTTTCCAATCGTGGAACAGGTAGACGTACAGAAGCGCAATGAATAACGGGAATGAAATCCCCGGATCATGGTCGAAAAACAAATATTGATGGACGGCGGCCAGCGCGAAAGCGCCGAGCAGCGCGGTCATGGAGCTTCCGAGCAGGGGTTTGCGAGATGCAGGCAAGGCGATCCCTCCGTTTTCTCGTTTCTAATGCCTATTGTAGGTGTTAAAATAGGAAGATAAATAGAAACTAATCGTTGGAAAATTTCCTATTTTAATGACCGGTCAGGACAGGCGGAGGATGGAAAGGGGACGCAATCGATGAAGCTGCATCAACAATTTCTGCTGCTGCATTCCCGGTTCGGGGGCGGGGATTCGGCGTCGACGACGCTGGACGAGATCGCCAAGCTGCTCGACTGCACGCCGCGCAACGCCGCCAACATCGTCCGCGCGATGAGCCGGAACGGCTGGATCGCCTGGGAATCGTCGCGCGGCAGGGGAAGACGCTCTACGCTGAGCTTTCTCGCGCAGGCGGAAGACATCGCGGCGCAGGCGATGCTGCAGGCGATCAACCGCAAGGACGTCGCCCGCGCGATCGGCCAGATCCAGATTCACCGGAACTCCTCCGCGCTGCAGGAGCATCTGCAGGGCCGGCTGCTCTCCTACTTCGGGCACCACGTCGAGACGAGCAAGGACCGGCAGATCGATACGCTTCGCATTCCGATCCGCCAGCCGCTCCATACGGTCGACCCTCTGTACATGAATCTGCTGGCCGAATCGTTCGTCGCCAGCCACGTGTTCGACGGGCTCGTGCGCCGCTCGGATTCGGGGGACGATATCAAGCCCGGCATCGCCCACGCCTGGGAGACGGACGAGACGCGCACCCTGTGGACGTTCTACTTGCGCAAGGAAGTGCTGTTCCATCACGGGAAGGTGCTGAACGCCGAAGACGTCGTATATACGTTCGAACGGCTGGTCCGGTCTCCGCGCAGAACGCTGTACAGCTTTATCTACAAGCAGATCAAGTCGGTGCGCGCGCTTAACCCGACGGTCGTGCGCTTCGAGCTGGAGGAGCCTAACGAGCTGTTCCTTCCGTTCCTGTGCACGAGCCGGGCGGCGGTCGTGCCGAAGGACTTGAACCAGCTTGGAAGCTACCGTTTCGGCACGGAGCCGGTCGGAACGGGACCGTTCAAGGTGACGCAGATGAACGGGACGGTGTGCGTGATGGAGGCTTTCGGGCCTTGTTTTCAGGGGAGGGCGCATCTCGACCGGGTCGAGATCGTTCATGTGCCGTGGGCGGCCGAAGCGATGGCGGAGGAGAGCGGCGGCAAGAGAGAGGGCGGCGCTGCCGCGGATCAGACGGAACAGGTGTCCCCGTTCCACGTCATCCCGAACGCGGCCGCCGGAGACTCGGGCTGGAGCCGGATTCATTCGGAGACGACGGTGCGCAAGTTCGTCACCTGCAACACGCAGAAAGCCGGACCGTTGACCGATCCGGCGCTTCGGGAGCATTTGTTTCGTTGCCTTACGAAGATCGGAGAGGGTGCCGAAGACTCCAAGGAGGCTGCGGAAAAGGCAGGAGACGCCCGCAGTGCGTCGAGGTTAGCGGACTCCGAAGGAGCGGAAGACGCGGGAGTCGGGGAAGACGCGAAAAGCGTAAGCGATAAGGTTGCACTGGAGAGCGAGGATTCCTCTTCGATCCCCTCCGTTCAGGCCCCCGTGCGCCTGCGGATCGCGACGATTCTGCCGTACAGGGACGATGCCGAGTCTCTGGCCGAAGCGCTCAGCCGGCACGGCTACGACTGCGAGGTGGCGGCCGTCTCGCCGGAGGAGTTCAAAGGCGCGATCCGGCTGGAATCGGATCTGATTCTGTTCTCGCTGCTGCGCGACCAGGATCAGGAGCTGCGGCTCTACGACCTGTACCGGACGATGGCCGAGCACGTCGACGCCCATACGCGCATCGACATCGAACGGCTGTTATCCCGCGCGCTCAGGGAGCCGGACCCGGCGGTCCGGCACCGCAGCCTGGACAAGATCGAATCGCTGCTCATCCGCGAACGCCACCTGCACATTCTGTCGGAGAAGCCGCTGCCGACCGCCTACCTCCCCACCGTCCGCGGCGTTACTTTTAACTCCCAAGGGTGGGTCAACCTTCGGACGCTGTGGTTCCCTCCGGTTATGGGGGAATAGTGCCCCTAATGCATATTGGTGTCGTTGTAATGCACTTTCCCCAATAAACCTAATACCGCAGCTTCTTCATCTCTTGCCTGTAAATCTCAGACCTCCGGTCGTAGAAAGGGGCGACCGCCCCGCGCGCGCGGTTCTCGTGCAGCTGATAGTAGTCCAGCTCTACGAGGATCGTCGCGTCGACGTTTTTCTTGCCCGTCTCCAGAACGCCGTCCGGATCGAACGGGAAGTCGCACGGCGCGAAGGCCCCCGCCTGACAGTAGCCCGTATCGACTTGCGGACGGTCCTCGGACAACGCGCCGACGAGCCCGCTCAGCACGACGAAGAGCTGGTTCTCGACCGCCCGCGCCTGGGCGCAGAACCGTACCCGATGATATCCGTGCGCGCTGTCGGTGTAGGAAGGACACAGAATCGTCTCCACGCCCCGGAGCGCCGCGGCTCTCGCCAGCTCCGGGAATTCGACGTCGTAGCAGGTCAGGATCGCCATCTTGCCCCACTGCGTATCGAACATGTTGAGGCTTTCTCCCGGCACGAGCGGCCAGCGGATCTGCTCCTCCGGCGTGAGGTGGACTTTGCGCTGCCTCTCGAGCCTCCCGTCGGGGAAAAACAGGAACGCCTCGTTGACGTATTCCTTGCTCGAATCCGAAGCTTCGCTCAAACCCGAACCAGAACCCGAACCGGAACCAACGCCCGCTCCCGAGTTCTTCTCCGCGTTC
>NZ_JBEPYQ010000158.1:0-8779 GCF_041641335.1 Cohnella sp.
ACTACGGAATGCCGAGGGCCGTGCTTCTCGTCGGGTTGAGGCACGGATTGCGACTTCGGTTTGCTCATGGCGCTATCGACTCCTCTTCTCGTTATAGATGTTCCAGGTCGGGCGTCTTATCGTGATTGAGCGCGTCCTGATGCCTTCGGTCGTTTTTCTTCTGTTGATTCTGCTGAGCCTGGTGCGAATTGACCGGATTGTTCTCCAGATCCTTCACGACGTTGCGCAGGTTTTTGTCCGCCATCTTCCTCGCCCCTTCTACGTATGGGTAAAATGATGTAAAGCTTGCGCGGTCTCGTGCAAGTGTCGGCGGTAGTCGCCGATCAGCTCCTGAATGTGCTCGGGGCTTTCGTCGACCGTCTGGCCGTCCTTCTCCACGTCCTTCAGCTGAATGTCGATTTCCCTGCTATCGACGTATTGAACGGCGAAATCGAATTCCATCATCTGTCGGCCCGCCGTCTTAATATGCACATGAAAAGCGTGCGGGTCGGCTCCATCCGCATATACGTCGGCCGTATCTCCGGGCGCGAGCCGTTCGGGCAGCGTTCTCTTCCACGCTTCCACCAGATCGTCTTGCGGTACGGCGAGTTCATCGTTGCTTGGCATCTTAAGCACCTCCACTTCCATTAGCTTGGCCTCTTGGCGCTATCTTATTCGAAGCTTAAGGCGGAAAATGAGCTATGCCCGTGCGGCAGGCTTATTCGGCAAGCGGCCGTACTCATCGTACGACCACAACAAATCGCGACTATCACGCCGGGGCCTACGAACATGCCTTATGGCATGTCCGCTTTACGGCCCGTTCGAATCCCACATCCGCCATTACGCAAAAAACCGATTCCTTCTCAGGAATCGGGCTGTTTTTTGCTTATGGCGGAGAGAGTGGGATTCGCTCCGTCGCTGCCGCGGCCGTACTCATCGTACGACCACAACAATCGCGACTATCACGCCGGGGCCTACGAACATGCCTTTTGGCATGTCCGCTTTACGGCCCGTTCGAATCCCACATCCGCCATTACGCAAAAAACCGATTCCTTCTCAGGAATCGGGCTGTTTTTTGCTTATGGCGGAGAGAGTGGGATTCGAACCCACGTGGGCTTGCACCCTAACGGTTTTCAAGACCGCCCCGTTATGACCGCTTCGGTATCTCTCCACGATTGGCAGACGACTCCCCCGCGAAGGTTCGACCGATACTGCCAAATCATCATATCACACCTGCGTCGGGCGCATCAAGCCCTTCGAGGAGCAATAACTTCCAGACCGCCCATGTAAGGCTTGAGCGCTTCCGGCACTTTAATCGTGCCGTCGGCTTGCTGGTAATTTTCGATAATCGCCGCGACCGTCCGTCCGAGCGCCAGACCGGAACCGTTCAACGTATGGACGAATTCCGGCTTCGCACCGGTTTCCGGACGATAGCGGATGCCCGCTCTGCGCGACTGGAAGTCCTCGAAGTTCGTACACGAGGAAATTTCCCTGTACGTGCCTGCGCTCGGCAGCCACACTTCCAGATCGTAAGTCTTAGCCGAACCGAAGCCCATATCTCCTGTGCAGAGCGCAAGCGTCCGGTAAGGGAGCTCCAGCAGCTGCAGTACTTTCTCCGCGTGTCCGGTCAACTGTTCGAGCACCTCGTACGACTTGTCCGGCGCCACAAGCTGGACGAGCTCTACCTTGTTGAACTGGTGTTGGCGAATCAACCCGCGCGTATCGCGGCCGGAAGCGCCCGCCTCGGAGCGGAAGCAGCCGCTGAAAGCGACGAACGCCTTCGGCAAGTCGTCCGCCGACAAAATCTCTTCGCGATGGAAGTTCGTCACCGGAACCTCCGCTGTCGGGATGAGGAAATAGTCGGTCCCCTCGATCTTGAACAGGTCCTCCGAAAATTTCGGAAGCTGAGACGTCCCGACCAAGCTGTCCCGATTAACGATATATGGAGGCAGAATTTCCTCATAGCCATGCTTATCCGCATGAAGGTCCATCATGAAATTGATCAGAGCCCGTTCCAGACGCGCTCCTAGACCTTTGTAGAACACGAACCGCGATCCGGTCACCTTGGAGGCAGCCTCAAAATCGAGAATGCCAAGCTCCGTTCCAAGCTCCCAGTGCGGCTTGGTCTCGAAGTTAAATGCCGTCGGCTCGCCCACCCGCCGCAGCTCGACGTTGTCTTCTTCGGATGCGCCAACGGGAACGCTCTCGTGCGGAACGTTCGGGATGGCCAGCAGCAGCTTGTCCATCTCCGCCTCGATCTCGCGTACCTCTTCGTCCAGCAGCTTGATTCGGTCGCTTACGGTCCGCATCTCCGCGATCAAGTCGTCCGCGTTCTCGCGGTTTTTTTTCAGCTTCGCCACTTCTTGGGATACGACATTGCGGCGGTTTTTGAGCTGCTCGCTCTCCGTCAGCTTCTCTCTGCGGCTCACGTCCAGCTTCGGGAAGTCCGCGATCAGTTCCAGAGAAGCGTTGCGATTGCGAAGCGCCTGCGCCACTTTCTCGTAATCGTTGCGAAGCAACTTGACGTCCAACATGGGTTATTGTCCCCTTTCCTGGGCCATGCGAATGAATAGTTCATGGAGTCTATAATCATCGGTCAGCTCGGGATGGTAAGAGGAGGCCAATAGGTTCCCTTGTCTTGCGGTGACGATCTCGCCCTGATATACCGACAATACTTCGACCTTCTCGCCGACTTCTTTAATGAGAGGAGCCCGAATGAAGACCGCTCTCAGAGGCGTGTCGATGCCTCTCACGTCCAGATCCGTCTCGAAGCTCTCCCGCTGGCGACCGAACGCATTGCGGGCAACCGTCATGTCCATCAGACGCAAATGCGGCTCTTCATCGCCCTCCAGCCGCTCCGCCAGCACGATAAGTCCCGCGCAGGTGCCGAAGACGGGCTTGCCTTGCGCCGCGTAATCCTGGATGGCTTCGATAAAGCGATACTTGCGCATGAGTTTGCCGATCGTCGTGCTCTCCCCTCCGGGAATGATCAGCCCGTCGATCTCCGCAAGCTGCTCGACACGCTTGACGGCGACGCCTCGGCCTCCAGCAAGCTCAATGCTGCGGATGTGCTCCGCTACCGCTCCTTGCAATGCCAATACTCCGATGTTCATCGCTTATCCTTCTTCCGTGCGCTAATGATTATATAATAATCTTAAAGCGGCCCCCTCCGGCCCCAGCGCTGCTGGTCCGTATGGAAGCCGCTCGATGAGCCGATCTTACAGTCCGCGATCCTGCATCCGTTCGGACGCTGGAAGCTTGGAAATCTCGATTCCTCTCATCGCCTCGCCCAGATCCTTGGATACGCGTGCGATCAGGGCGTAATCTTCATAATGCGTCGTCGCTTCGACGATCGCGCGAGCAAATTTCTCCGGGCTCTCGGATTTGAAAATACCGGAACCGACGAATACGCCGTCCGCGCCGAGGTGCATCATAAGCGCCGCATCGGATGGGGTCGCTACGCCGCCTGCGGCGAAGTTGACGACCGGCAGACGACCGGATTCGTGAACGCTCAGCAGCAGCTCGTAGTTGACGCCCAACACTTTCGCCTCATGGTACAGCTCATCCTTGGACAGGTTCTGGATTCTCCGAACTTGACCCGTGATGATCCGCATATGACGAACGGCTTCGACGATGTTGCCCGTTCCCGGTTCGCCCTTCGTGCGAAGCATCGAGGCGCCTTCCTGAATGCGGCGCAGAGCTTCTCCCAAGTCTTTGGCTCCGCATACGAACGGAATGGTGAATTGGGTCTTGTCGATGTGGAACACTTCGTCCGCCGGAGTGAGCACTTCGCTCTCGTCGATGTAGTCGACGCCTAACGATTCCAACACCTTCGCTTCAACATAATGCCCGATTCTGGCTTTCGCCATAACCGGAATGCTAACGACCTTCATGACTTGCTCCACGAGCTCCGGATTCGCCATGCGAGCGACTCCGCCCGCCGCGCGAATGTCGGACGGCACGCGTTCCAGCGCCATAACTGCCGTTGCACCCGCCGCTTCGGCGATTTTAGCTTGCTCGGCGCTCATGACGTCCATGATGACGCCGCCTTTTTGCATTTCGGCCATGCCGCGTTTAACTCTCGAAGTTCCCGTTTCCATGATTCATGCCTCCCGAAGATTCTAAACATAAATTTTACATGAAGAAGGTGTAATAGGCAACCATTTAAGTCGGAATTTAGAAAAGATCCACGATTCCTTGGAACAGACCGGAGAAGAAGTTGCCGATCGCCCGGAACAGCAGTCTCCACCAGCTCGCCTTATTCACTTCTTCCGACGCGATCAAATCGATCGTAAACGTCTTCTCTTCTTGCGTGGATGGATCTTTGTACTTATAAGTAACCGTACCGACTTTGTCGCCTTGCGCGATCGGAGCAACGAGGGGATCCTCGACAGGCTTGACCTCCTGCACGACAGGCTCGACGACGACGCCTTTCGGAATAAGAACGGTGAGATCGGTTGCCGTAACGACAGATACGGTAGTCGACTTCCCTTTCTTGATCTTCAACGTTTCGTGTTCGGGTACGGAAGCTTTCGCTTCGACAATCGTTTTCTTCTCAAAACCTTTGAAGCCGTAATCGAACAGCTTGGCGGTCTCTAAAAACCGCTTGCCTTGCTCCATTTTCCCTGGAGCGCCCATGACGACAGCGATCAGACGCGTACCGTCGCGAAGCGCGGTACCCGTGAAATTCTGGCCCGCCCTACTGGTATGTCCCGTTTTTAGTCCGTCTACGCCTTCGTAGGCGAATTTGCGCAGCGTCGGATTATCCTTGTTGGAGCCCAGCATCCAGTTCCAGTTTTTCATCGGCGTCTTGTCGCGTTCCCGGAATTTGTACTCTTGAAGTTTGGACGTCTCCAGGAATTCAGGATCGTCCTTAATAATCCGGTAAGCCAGAAGGGCTGCATCTCTGGCTGACATTGTCGTTTCGCCATCAACGGTAGTCGGACGGAATTTCTCCGGCATATCGGCACGGTCCAAGCCCGTGGAGTTGATAAAGTGGGATTTCGTCATGCCGAACTCGACCGCGGTCTGGTTCATAAGCTTGGCGAATTCTTCTTCGGACCCGGCAACTTCTTCGGCCAACTGCACCGTTGCGTCGTTAGCGGAATAAACCGCCAGTGCGATGTATAATTCTCTAATCGTATGTTGATCGCCTTCGGCTAAAAGAATTCGGCTGCCGATTTGTTTAGCCGCGTTTTCTCCTATGGTGACCTTATCATCCCAGGATAGCTTACCTTGCTTGACGGCCATCGATACGAGATACTCCGTCATCATTTTAGCCATGCTCGCGGGAGGTCTGGCTTCGTCCGCATTGTGCTGGAACAGAATTTGTCCGCTCTCCGCATCCATTAAAATCGCGGCTTCGGCTTCCAATTGGGGAGCGGCAGGAAGCTCGTCCGCCGAGGCGAAGGAGGAAAACCCGAACAGCAGCACAAAACTTGCAAGTACGACAGCGGCGACGAACCGCTTCGACAGGAATGCTAGAGACAACGACAATTGATGATGGCGATTCAACGCATTCTCCCCTTTTTCGATAATAAAATACCTTTCCTATTGTAACATAGGCGCTTCAAAGGAAAAAGCCGAAGGCCGGATAAATCCTGTCCCTTCGGCTTCCATATTCTCTCTGGCTCCATTGCGGAGTTACATGGAATAGTTAGGCGCTTCTTTCGTGATTTGCACGTCATGCGGGTGGCTCTCGCGAAGTCCCGCACCCGTAATCCGAACGAATTGCGTGTCGTTCTTCAACTCTTCGATCGTAGCCGTTCCGCAGTAGCCCATACCCGAACGCAGACCGCCGAGCAGTTGATGAATAATATCCTTCAGAGGACCTTTGTAAGCCACGCGGCCTTCGATGCCCTCCGGAACGAGCTTGCTCTCGTTCTCCTGGAAGTACCGGTCCTTGCTGCCTTCCTTCATCGCGCCGATCGAGCCCATGCCGCGATAGGATTTGTACCGGCGGCCTTGGTAAATTTCCGACTCGCCCGGGCTTTCTTCCGTACCCGCGAACAGGCTTCCCAGCATGACGCAGCTTGCGCCCGCGGCGATCGCCTTGGTGATCTCGCCGGAATACTTGATGCCTCCGTCGGCAATGATCGGTACGTTATACTCGCGCGCAACGGTCGCGCAATCGTAGACGGCCGTGATCTGCGGAACCCCGATGCCGGCAATAATGCGCGTCGTACAGATCGATCCAGGCCCGATGCCGACCTTCACGGCGGAAGCTCCGGCTTCGATCAGATCGCGGGTCGCTTCGCCCGTCGCGACGTTCCCTGCGATAAGGGTGAGGTCCGGATATTTCTCCCGCAGCTTGCGAACCATCGCCACGATGTCGATGTGGTGCCCGTGCGCCGAATCGACGACGAGAGCATCGACCCCCGATTGCACCAACGCCTCGGCCCGCTCGAACGTATCCTTGGATACGCCGACGGCAGCTCCGACGAGCAACCGGCCGTGATGGTCTTTCGCTGCGTTGGGGAATTGAATGGCTTTCTCGATATCTTTAATCGTAATAAGGCCTTTAAGCGTATTGGATTCGTCCACAAGAGGCAGCTTCTCGATCTTATGGCGCTGGAGAATGCCTTCCGCTTGCTGCAGCGTCGTTCCGACAGGAGCCGTGACCAAATCCTCTTGCGTCATAACTTCTTTGATCTTAATGGAATAATCATGCACGAAGCGCAAGTCGCGGTTGGTGAGGATACCGACCAATTTGCTGTCCGCGTCCACGATTGGAACGCCGGAAATCCGGTACTTGCCCATCAGCTCTTCGGCGTCATAGACGTGATGCTCCGGCGTCAAGGAGAATGGATTCGTAATAACCCCGCTCTCCGAACGCTTTACCCGATCCACCTCTTCGGCTTGCTGAGCTACCGACATGTTCTTATGGATAATGCCAATGCCGCCCTCCCGGGCGATTGCGATCGCCAAAGCCGATTCCGTGACCGTATCCATCCCCGCGCTGATCAACGGAATATTAAGCTTTACCGAAGGACTAAGCACGGTCGATACGTCGACGTCCCGAGGAAGGATGGAAGATTTCCGCGGAACGAGCAGTACGTCGTCGAATGTAAGTCCTTCTTTGGCGAATTTATTTTGCCACACAGCTGGTTACCCCCTATTGCCGGTTGCTTCTCCGGCTATTGTCTCCGATTGATTATCGTCAATCTTAGCAGAGGCGTCATGGGCTGTCAAGCACATTCGAAAGCGTGGAAAACCGCACCAAATCAGCATTTTTCCGCCTTGTGCACTGGGTGCTACGTCTTGAATTCGGGATACTTGCAGGAAGAGTTCCACAGCATATAGGAATGAATGCCCTCTTTGCGGGCGGCCGCGATCTGCTCGCGAATCTGCGCCGCTCCGTACTTCTGATGCGGATGAATCCAGCTGGCGGTGAAGCTTTGCAGCCAGGGCCGGATCTTCGCCGTTGCGATCCCTTTGCCGTTCAGCTTCCGATTATGGTTCGCGGCGTCCGACAGCGCGTGCTTCACGATCGGTCCCGGCGACAGATCCGGGTAAGCGATCGACCATATTCCTTCCGAATAGTGCGACGGATACACCATCGGCGAGATGACGTCCACTTCCGGCGCAATGGCTTTCCACTTCTGGCCGATGCCCATGTCGTCGTACGACGAGCCGACCATTCCGAAGACGTCCGCCGAGATCGGAACGCCGACTTTGTGCAGCCTTGATCTCGCTCTACGGAGAAATGCGGCGATCGCCTCATCTTTGCTCCAACCTTGCGTGTTGGCGTATTTGACCTCCCTATCCACCTTTACCCCATTTTCGGGAAAACGCACATAATCGAACTGCACCTCGTCAAAACCCAGAGTCGCCGCATACTCCGCCAACGCGATCGGGTACTCCCAGCTCGCTTGTTTGTACGGGTCGACCCATGGCGTTCCGTTCCTGTCCGTCCAACTCGTTCCGTTTTTCCGCTTGATGGCCCAATTCGGAACCGCTTTAGCCAGCTCCGGATTTTTGAAGGTCACGACTCTTGCGATAAGATACACGTTCTGACGCTTGAGCTTACGGATAACCTCCCTGTAATGCTCAGCGGACTTGCGCGCAGACGGGATCGGCTTGACCGTCCCGTTCTTGCCTCCCGCGCGTCCGGGCACCGTGAGGGCAATGCCGCTGTTAACGTCCAACACCATAGCGTTCAGTTCGGTGCGGTTAACCAGGTCGATCAGTTCGTTCATCCTGCTGCCGTTCGCGACATATGAAGTTACGTAGATGGCCCGTACCGCTTGGGACGGAACTTTCAAGTTTGAAGGCTTAGACGGGGCGGAGGCTTTAACGCTTGAATTGCGTTTCAGCCGCAAGTCGTTGACGGGCTTCTCGGAGACCTGCTGCAGGCTCTTCTCCAGTCTGCGAAGATCGTGGGTCGTCGACGGAGTCGACGATTCGGCGGAACAGCCCGAGTAAAGGCTAACGAACGCAATGGACAAAAGAACGATGCGGAGCAAAATGGGCGGGCGAGCAGGCATTACCGACACCTCCCCGAAAGGTTTAAGTGTCGGTATTGTTTGCAATCGAAGGAAGCGTCGTTCGTCTGAGTTTATGGGAGATCAGGTGGATTCTGCATCAGGTGGAGCGGATTGGGGAGAATGGCGGATAGCGCATTGTATACTTTCCGAAGCATGCAAAAAGACACCTCCGATTAAAGGTGCCCTGGGCTTACGCCTTGAAAACTGGATGCGAACCAAAGTGGAGCGAAGAAGAAGGTGAAGTATCTTGCTTGATCGTGTCATTCGTTAGGATAAGCCCTCGACCGATTAGTACTCGTCAGCTCCACACATTG
>NZ_JBEPYQ010000159.1:0-8598 GCF_041641335.1 Cohnella sp.
TTAACGGTCTCGCAGACCGTTAATCCCGCCGCACCTCCCATTTCGCACACATTAACGGTCTCGCAGACCGTTAATCCCGCCATACCTCCCATTTCGCACACATTAACGGTCTCACAGACCGTTAATCTCACCATACCTTCGTTTTCGCACACGTTAACGGTCTCGCAGACCGTAACCGCGCTCGTGCGGTTGCCTCATGCCGGGAGAGTTGACCCGCGTTCCGCTCCCACCCTCTCACCGCCGCTTCTGCGTCCGCCCGCACGTCGGGTCGGCCCGTGAGTCCGACGCCCCCGCTCACTTCTTCCGATACTCGTTAGGGGACAGCCCCTCCTGCTTCTTGAACACTTTGCTGAAGTACTTCTCGTCCTTGTACCCGACAAGCTCCGCGACCTGGGCGATGCGGTACTGCGGGTTCATCAGCAGCAGCTTCGCCTTCTCCATGCGCACGCGTTCGATATAGTCCGACAGGTTCTCGCGAAACTGTTGCTTGAACTTGCGCGAGATGTACTCCCTGCTGAGGAAGAAACGATCGGCCAAATCCTGAAGCGTGATCTCTTCGGCATAATGGGAATCGATATATTTGACGATTTCGAAGATGACGTGCTCGTCCTGCCGCTGGTGCTCCGCCCACTGGCGGGACAACTGCAGCAGATCCTGCTCCAGCCCTTCCGCGAGCGCGGACAGCACCAGGCGCCCTTCCTGATCCACCGGAGCGTTCGCGAACGCGGACTCCGCAGAGCGGCTCGGCGCCGCCGGCAAGTCCCCGAACAATTCCTTCAGCCAGCGCGCGCGAATGACGCTGTACTCGTGATTCCACAGCTCCAGCTGCTCGGTATTGATATAGCTCATCCGCTCGACCTGATTCATCCAGAGCCGTACGATGTCCCGGATCGGCTGCTCCTGCCCGCTGCGCAAAGCCGTTCTCATCCGATCTTCGAATTCCGACAAGTGAATCGCCGACAAGCGCGGATTCTCGTCCGGATCGAAGCAGCGAACACGAGGCCGGGCCGCGCGCATGTTGCGCTGACGCAGCACGATGTTCGCCTCGTGATACGACTGCTTGATGCCGCCGGGCAGCGGTCTCTCGCCGCCTAAGCAAAATTCCAACAGACTGCCGAACGCCTGCCGGATGCCGCCGTTGACCGTGTCCAGCAGCGCCGGGGCGTTGCCCGTCTGCTTCCACAGCAGGACAACGATCGCCCCGTACTCGTGCCGGAATGCGACCCCGTGCCGATGCCTGCGGACGATTTCGTTGCAGATGTTCAGCAAGGAGAAATACAACAGGTCCTCGCTTCCGGCGAACTTGCTGCGGATCGTCGGATGGATCGTATCCGTAGCCAGCACGGCCACCCGGCAGAACCGATCGTCCTCGGACAGCCCGAATTCGGTTCGCAGCGTCTCGGCGATCGACGAGTAGTAGGAAGGGTCCTCCACGAGGTTGGTCAATATTTTGTCCCAGTACACCGGGCGCAACTGATTGATCTCGATTGCCTTGCGCTGCTCCTGCTTCGTACCCTCGTCCTCCTGCTTGCGGCTCTCGACCGCCTTGGCGACCGCCTGGTTCAGTTGCTCGGGATCGATCGGCTTCAGAATGTAGTCCATTCCCCCGTACAGCACCGTCTTGCGCACGAAATCGAAATCGTCGTGCCCGCTGATGACGATCACCTTGGCGGCCGGCTCGTGCTCCCGAATCCAGGCGAGCAGATCGGTGCCCAATTTCTCCGGCATGATCATGTCCGTGAACACGATCTGGGGATGGTCCCGACCGATCCGCTCCATCGCGGATGCGACGTCCTGCGCCTCCATCACTTCCTCGATGCCGTGCGCTTGCCAATCCACCAGCAGCCGAATGGCTTCCCGGACATGCCGTTCGTCGTCAACGATTAGCGCTCTCATGGTCGTCTCCTTCCCCGTCGATCGGAATCCACAGCACGACGCTTAAGCCGCCCGACTTGCCGGGCTTGACTTCAAGCTTGGCCGATTCGTTGTAGTAAAGCTTGAGCCGCGACAAAATGTTAGGCAACCCGATCCCCGATTCCCCGGTCGCCCACGCGCCCTTCGATTGGAACAGCCGCTCCCGCAGCGCCCTCAGCTCTGCAGCGCTCATGCCTTTGCCGTTGTCGCAAACCTCCAGCCTCATCCATCGGCGATCCGCCGACTCCGAGCCGTAGATGGCGATCTCCGAATCTTCCTTGCCCGCGTCGAAGCCGTGCTTGAAGTAGTTCTCGACAAGCGGCTGCACGATCATCTTCGGAATCGGCCGATTCAGCAGCGGCCCGTCTACCTTAACCGTATAGCGAAGCTGCTCGCCGAACCGTTGACGCTGAAGGGAAACGTAAGCTTTGACATAGTCCAATTCCCGCTCGAGCGTTACGATCGGTTCTCCCGTGTTCATGCTGTAGCGCATCATTTTCCCCAAGGAGAAGATGAGATTGTAGATTTCCGGCTGCTGCTTCTGCAGAGACAACGTCCCGATCGATTGCAGCGCGTTATTGATAAAATGCGGATTCGTCTGCACCTGCAGCACGTTCAGCTCGTTCGTTTTGCGGGCCAGCTCGAGCTCGTATTCGCGAATAATCATCTCGTTGATCGTGTCCATCGCCAGCTGGAACCTTCGCGCCAATATCCCGAATTCATCCTTCCGATTGACGTCGATCGTCACCTGCAGATTGCCGCTCTGAATCTGGTTCATGTTGCGAATCAGCTTCTTGATCGGCGCGGTCAGTCGGAACGTGATCAATACCGTCGCCAGTATCGTCAGCACGAGGAACAGGACGGCGATTCCGCTGTTGAACAGCGCGACCTCCCGGGCGGTCCGGTGCAGCGTTTCGTTTGGAATTCGTTTCGCCAACGTCCAGTTCAAGAACTGCGTTTCCATTTTATCGTATACAATTTCCCCCGAGAAGCCATCCTGATTCAGAGAGAAGTTGCCGCTCGTCTGGGTTGCTCCCACGACGCGGTCGACCCAATCAGCCTGCAGCCGCTGACCGCCGCCGCGGTCGATGGAACTGTAGATCACGCGCCGCTCGTCGTCCAGAATGTACAGCTCTTCCCGGCCCGCCGAATACAGCTGCTCGGCAATGGCGCGGATGCCGTCCAGCCGAATGTCGATCGACAGCGTGCCGAGCTCCTCCTTCGCCGCCAAATAGTACAGCGAGCTGTGAATGGTGAGCACTTGATCGGCGGTCGTCGTCGGAATGTCCGTTCTTCCGAACTTATCCACCGGATGAGGCGGCTGAACGTAGGAATTCCCCTGGGCCAAGCCGGAAGGGATGTACCGGTCCCCGTCTCCCTTGAAGCTTCTTTTGGACCGGTTGTTGATGATGAGATAGTGCAGGTCGCTCTCGCGAAGATACAGATGGGCCTGCTCGAAATCCTTCGCCGTGTAGCTGAGCAGCATCAGGCCGCGATAAATTTCCTGGTCGTCTTTGTAATCCCGAATGCCGTCCTCCAAAATCGCGAACAGCCTGCTGTCGTTGTAGAAAATAAACGTCGACTGCTGCGCCGCGTTCATGTAATTGAGCAAGTTCGTCTTGCCCTGGAACAGCAAGTCGGCGTTGCTCTTCAGCGTCTCCTTCGTCACCTTGCTCGTCGTCAGGCTGTAGGTGATGACAATCGAGGCCAGAATCGGAATCAACGTGGCTGCCAGCAGGAACAGCATCATTTTCGTTCGGATACTGGTAAAGATCAATAAATTCCACCTCTTTGATCATCAGAGTCAGTGGGAGCCCCGCGTTCGAATGCCTATACTTGGGTAATAATCGCGAAAGCACTATGTACTTAAGGGGGGAAACCGCCATGGAAAACGCGCGTCAGAAAAAGCTTTACCAGCTCTTGTTTATCGGACCTGCCGTCATCTTCTTTACGATCATCCTCGTTATCCCGTTCTTCATGAGCCTCTACTATTCCTTCACCGAATGGAACGGGGTTAGTACAACAGTAACATGGATCGGGATCGAAAATTATAAAAAAATTATGTTCAACGACCCCGATTACTACAAGTCGTTCGTGTTCACATTCCGCTATGCCATCGTCAGCGTGATCTTGACGAACCTCGTCGGCTTCCTGCTGGCGCTGCTGCTCACGCAAGCGCTGAAGCTGCGCAACATCCTGCGGACGATCTTCTTCATGCCGAACGTCATCGGCGGGCTGCTGCTCGGGTTTATCTGGAGCTTTATTTTCGTAAAAGGGTTCGCTTCGATCGGGGAGCTGACGGGCCTTGCGTTCTTCAACCTTCCGTGGCTCGGCGACGCGCCGACCGCGTTCTGGGGACTGATCATCGTCACCGTGTGGAAAGGCGCAGGCTACGTAATGGTCATCTACATCGCCGGCTTGACCAACGTTCCCAAGGATATGATCGAAGCGGCGCGGATCGACGGCGCTACCCGGCTGCAGATGCTCTACAAGATCACGCTGCCGCTCATTATGCCGTCCATTACCGTCTGCTTGTTCCTGACGCTGTCCTGGGGCTTCAAGGTGTTCGATCTGATCATGTCGCTCACGAAGGGCGGTCCTTTCAACTCGACGGAATCCGTATCGCTTAACATCTATCAGGAAGCGTTCCGCAACAACGCGCTCGGCCTCGGCAGCGCCAAGGCGGTCATCTTCTTCCTCATCGTCGCCGTGATCACGATTCTTCAAGTCACCCTGACCAAGAAACGGGAGGTGGAATCCTAATGGAAGCTCACAAACGCTATACGGGCCGCCTGTTCTCTCTCGAAGCGCTGGGCATCCTGGTCGCGATCGTGTTTCTGGTCCCGTTTTACTTCGTCCTGTCGAACTCGTTCAAGCCGTTCGCCGAGATTCTCGTCAATACGACCAGCCTGCCGCAAAGCTTCAGCTTCCATAACTACGAGCAAGTGTGGAAGATCATGAACTTTCCGAAGGTGTTCCTGAACTCCCTGATCATCACCGTGGCCAGCAACGTCGGTCTCGTCGTCATCAGCGCGATGGCCGCTTACCGCATGGTGCGCCACAACAACCGAGTCAACCAAATCCTGTTCCTGCTATTCGTCTCTGCGATGATCATCCCGTTCGAGTCGATCATGATTCCCCTCGTGAAGCTGGCCGGCATGATCGGCTTCCTGAACGAGATCTGGGGCGTCGTCATCTGCTACTTCGGCTTCGGGGTATCGCTGAACCTGTTCCTCTACCACGGCTTCGTCAAGTCGATTCCCCTGGAGATCGAGGAAGCGGCCATCGTGGACGGCTGTTCCGTGTTCGGCGTATTCTGGCGCATCATTTTCCCGCTGCTCAAGCCGATCACCGTCACCATCGTCCTGCTGAACAGCCTGTGGATCTGGAACGACTTCCTGCTGCCCTTGCTCATTATCAGCGGACCGGAGACGCGGACGATTCCGCTTGCAACGTACTCGTTCTTCGGCCAATATACGAAACAGTGGGATCTCGCCCTGGCCGCCCTGACGCTCGGCGTGCTGCCGATCATTCTCTTCTTTCTGGGCATGCAGAAGCACATTATCGAAGGAATTACCGCCGGATCGGTCAAAGGGTAACCTGTTGAGCCGGTTAGCGAGGATGACAATAAGTTCCCCCTAATCGTTCAATTTTCTCGGTGTCGGGTTTGATGTTCATTCAATAAAATTAAAATAGTTACAGTAAAGACATTATAAGGGAGGATCACTGTAAATGAAAAAAAGATCCATGATGCTTATGTCCGCCGCTCTCGCCCTCACCGCCGTCCTATCCGGGTGCGGAGGCGCGAAAAGCGACAACGCCGCGAACTCTCCGGGAGCGACAACGCCGGCGGGCGAATCGCCCAAGAAAAACGTCACGATCAAAATGTTCCAATTCAAAGTAGAGATCGCGGAGCAGCTGCAGAACCTCGTTAACGAATATGAGAAAGAAACCGGCGTCAAAGTCCAGATCGAGACCGTCGGAGGCGGAGCCGACTACGGCGCCGCGCTGAAAGCGAAATTCAACTCCGGCGACAAGCCCGACATTTTCAACAACGGCGGCTTCTCCGACCTGGACCTGTGGCTGGAAAACCTCGAAGACTTGTCCGACCAGCCTTGGGTGAAAGATCTGGTCAAGGGCACGGACGAGCCGATGACCCACGACGGCAAGCTGTACGGCATGCCGATCGGCGTGGAAGGCTACGGCTTCATCTACAACAAAGACCTATTCGCGAAAGCCGGCATCACGGAGCTGCCTAAGACGCTGTCCCAGCTCGAGGATGCGGCGAAGAAGCTGCAAGACAACGGCATTACGCCGTTCATTAACGGCTACGGCGAATGGTGGGTGCTCGGCAACCACTTCGTCAACCTGCCGTTCGCTTATCAAGCCGATCCGAACGCGTTCATCGCCGGCCTGAACGACGGCAGCCAGAAAATCCCAGGCAACGAAGTGTTCGAGAACTGGACGAAGCTGTTCGACCTGACCGTGAAATACGGCGGCAAAAACCCGCTTCAGACGGACTACAACACGCAAGTGACCGAATTCGCGACCGGCAAGGCCGCGATGACGCAGCAGGGCAACTGGACGCAGGTGCAAATCTCGAAGACGAACCCGGACGTCAACATCGGCTTCCTGCCGATGCCGATCTCGGAAGACGCGGCCGCGAACGACAAGCTGTTCGTCGGCGTTCCGAACAACTGGGTCGTCAACAAAAACTCCGCGGTGAAGGAAGAAGCGAAAGCGTTCCTGAACTGGATGGTGACCTCGGACACGGGCAAGCGGTTCATAACGCAAGAGTTCAAGTTCATCCCGGCGCTGACGACGATCTCCGCGACGGAAGAAGATCTCGGCGCGCTGGCCAGCGACATCATGAAGTATAATCAGGAAGGCAAAGTGCTCTCCTGGAACTGGTTCAAGTTCCCTCAAGGCGAGGCGTCCAGCAAAAAGTTCGGCGACTCCATGCAAGGCTATGTAGGCGGCCAGCTCACGAAAGAGAAGATGCTCGAAGCGTTCCAGAGCACTTGGAACAGCTTGAAGAAGTAATTCGCCACTCTGGCCGAAGCGGCCCACCTGATCAGAAGCATAAAGGCCGGAAGAGACACCGTCTGGTGACTCTCCGGCCTTTATGCTGCGAATAGCCGCGCACTGCGCTTCCAATTCGCTCATCTTGCCCTTACTTAAGCCTTCTTCACGAATTCCGACTTCAGCTTCATCGCTCCGAAGCCGTCGATTTTGCAATCGATATCGTGATCCCCTTCGACCAGGCGGATGTTCTTGACCTTCGTTCCGACTTTGACGACCAGGGAGCTGCCTTTGACCTTGAGGTCTTTAATCACGGTGACCGTGTCTCCGTCTTGCAGAATATTGCCGTTGGCGTCCTTGACGACCTTGGCCTCCTCGCCTGTCTCCGCCTCCGTCCCGGCGCTCCATTCGTGAGCGCATTCCGGACAGATCCAGATTCCTCTATCCTCGTAGGTGTATTCGGACTGGCATTGCGGGCAGTTCGGTAAGCTAGACATTGTCGTATCCTCCAAAGGCGAATTTGCAGCGGATTTGATACTTTTCGATTCGTGGACCACAACGGGTTCCCTGCTGCGAGTGAATCCATTATAGCACATTGCGCATAAGCGGACTTCGCGCTTCCCATGCTAAGAGGACGAAGACGCGAAGTATTGGAGGCAAACGCATGGACTGGCAATGGATCTGGCATTCGGCTCTGCTCGTCTTGGTCGGCATGGTGCTGCTGCGCATCGCGGGCCGCAAGTCGATCTCGCAGATGAGCGTAGCTACGACCGTCATCATGATCTCGATCGGCACGACGATCGTGCAGCCGATCGCCAATCATCATCTGTCGATCGCCATCGGATCGGCGAGCGTGTTTATTCTCACTTTGCTGCTGATCGAATACTTGGAGATGAAGTTCCAATGGATCGAACGGCTGCTCAACGGGCACGCCAAAGTCATCATCGACAACGGCCGATACATGCATCCTGAGCTGCGCAAAATGAGACTGACCGTCGATAAGCTGGAAATGCAATTGCGGCAGCAGGGCGTACAAGACGTGCGGGACGTCCAGACGGCGACGATCGAAGCCAACGGACAGCTTGCCGTGGAATTAAAGCCACAGGCGCGCCCGGTCACCGTGCGCGATCTGGAGGCGCTGCTCGCCAAGCATCTTCCTCTCCCGCCGAGTCCGGACCCGATCTTCCAGGAAGTTCGCCAAAGCGGACATGCGGCCCCGATCGACCCCAAGCTTCAGTAGCGCTCGCTTTGCGCCCCCGATTATCTAAACAGGGTGACATGCTCCCACCACTTGCAGAAGTGGGGGCTTCCCAGGACATAACTGCCAACGCAGCTAATCTTACTGGGCGATCCCCGCCAGCCCGGCGGTTCTCTCTTGCGCTATGCAAGGCCTAATCTTCTTATCCCTTCGGTCCTTATGTTTCCGGCAGCATTCTCATCCCTTCGATGGGTTGTGCCGCAACCGTCGCACACCCAGATGCGATCCTTCAGCGTCAGTTCCTTATGGATCCTCTCGCAAGCGCCGCATCGTTTGCTGGAAGGAAACCATTTGCCGATCCGAACGAGACGTTTGCCGCGCTCGGCCAGCTTGTAGTCAAGGAACGTTCTAAACAGGCCGTTGCCGTTGTCCATCGTTGCTTTTCCGAGGGATAAGGCTTGGGA
>NZ_JBEPYQ010000160.1:0-8315 GCF_041641335.1 Cohnella sp.
GCAGCACAAGCGACGAATTCAAGCGCACCGCCTTCGCCAAAGCGTTCCAATCCCCGGCTCTCGTCGAGTAACGCATGTACGTGTAGCTTTTGATCTCTTGCGGATTATCGGCGTCGGCCAGCTTTCTTTCCACGATATGAAGCTCGCTGCGAAGCATTTTGTCCACGTTCAAAGACTGGTTCGCATCGTGCATCCGATAGCCGATCAAATCGAGATCCAGAAACGTCAGCTTGCCATTTCGCGCATGCCGGATCCACATGTCCCAATCGTCTGCCTGGTCGGCCTGCACGTCGAAGGAACCGATCTTGGCCAGCTTGTCGCGCCTGAGCAGCACTTGGGACGAAGTATACATCTGGTTGCCCTTCAACAGGGACCTGAGCGTGAGCTTCGGTTTATGAATCCGATACATCCGGCGAATTCTTCTTCCCTGCGCATCGATAAGATGTCCGTTTACGGCTACGCCCGTACTGCCGGTCCGCACGATTTCCCGCACGGTTCGTTCGATGAATTCCGGATGAATGACGTCGTCCTGGTCGAGAAACAGGATGAATTCTCCCTTCGCCAGCGACAAGCCGCGATTGCGCGTATAGGTCGCCCCCCTGTTTTCCTGTTCCAGGATCTCTATCCTCGGGTCGCCGAAGCGGCGGAGGATGCTGCCCGATTCGTCGTTCGTCCCGTCGATGATGCAGATGATTTCGATTTCGGAATACGTCTGATCCAACACCTTCCTGACCGTCTCTTCAATGTACCGCTGGCCGTTGTAGATCGGAATCACGACGCTGACGAGATTTTCCTTCTTCCCGGAAGTCATGAGATGCGCGCTCCGATGCCCGAGATCATACCACCGTACAGCTCGCATTCCTTAATGATCTTGTGCCATTTCGCCAGCTCCTGATACCAGCTTAACGTAATCGTCTGCTCGTCCTTGACCAGCCTGCCCGTCGCCAGCGCGTCGTAGATTTCGAGCGCGCCGTCTGCGGCTGTCCACTTGGCCTTCCAGTTCAACGCCCGTTCGATCTTCTCGAAGCCGACCCGGTAAGAGCGGTGATCCGGGTCCCCGTACCAGGAGATCTCCACGTCGATCGGCAACGCCGCGGCGATCTCTTCCGCCAGGCGCCCCAGCTGGTAGTTGTTCCGGTCGGAGCCGACATTGAAGATTTGACCGTTGACGATCGACTCGTCCGCTTCAAGGAGCAGGCACATGACGTCGGTCGTATCCTGGATATGCACCATCGGTCTCCATTGCGATCCGTCCCTCATCAGAGGGATGACGCCGTTCTCCCACGCTCCGTGCGTCATGCCGTTGATCGCCAGATCGAACCTCATTCGCGGAGAATAGCCGTACACCGTCGCCTGACGGATGACGACGGCGGTGAACAGGGCATCCGCGAGAGGCAGAATGTCCCGTTCCGCTTGCTCGTTCGCTTTCGCGTAAGTCGTCAGCGGATTCGTCCGCGACTCTTCGTTCACGATAACCCCATCGTCCTGAAACCCGTACAGGCTGCAGGAGGATGGCAAAATATAACGGCGAACGCCGGTTTTCTTGGCCAGCCTGGCCGTGTTGGCCCGGGCGAGGTGATTGATCTCGTACGTCGCTTCCTGGAACAGCTCCCCGCTCGGATCGTTGGAGATCGCGACCAGGTCGATGACGGCGTCGACCTCTTCCAAATCCCGCTCCGTCAACCGTCTGCAATCCTCCTTGACGATCTTCAGGTTGTCGTGCTCCGGCAGCTTGTCGGCGCCGAAGAAATACCGGTCGATCGCGGTTACGCGATAGCCTTTGTTCAGAAGCTTAGGCACGAGCACGCTTCCGATATAGCCGCCCGCTCCAGTTACCAACACGTGTTTCATGATCATCCAGCCTCCGTGAATGGGGTTTGCAATCGATCGACGAACGCCTTGAACGAGGGTTGGCCGCGGTCTTTGTCCGATAAAATCGGTTCCGCGGCCGGCCATTCGATGCCCAGATCGGGATCGTCCCACCGAATGCCGCTGTCGTGCTCGGGCGAATAGTATTCGTCGACTTTATACAGCACTTGCGTATGGGGAGCGGTCGTGCAAAATCCGTGGGCGAAACCTTTCGGAACGACAAGCTGCCGCTTGTTGTCTTCCGAAAGGTGGACCCCGACCCATTCCCCGAACGTCGGAGAACCGGGCCGCAAATCTACCGCGACGTCATAGATCGCTCCCGTCAGCACCCGAACGATCTTGGTCTGAGCCTTCGGGGATTTCTGATAATGAAGCCCGCGAATGACGCCGACCTCCGTCGACAGCGAATGATTGTCCTGAATCAGGTCGAAATGCAGACCCAGCGACTCGAAACTCGCTTTGTTATAGCTTTCCATAAAGTAACCTCGATGATCGCCGTGCACGGCCGGCTCCAGAATCCAGACGTCTTTGAGCTTCGTTTCAACCAGCTTCAACTTTACGGCCTCCTTGTTTCTCCAAAATGGAATCGACAACGTATTTCGCGAAAGGGAAAGAGCAGGTAAACGCGGGCGATACGGCGTTCAGCACGTGCATCGAGCGGTCGTCCCCTTCGATGACGAAATCCTGCACCAGTTCCAGCGTCTCCTTGTGAAGAAGCTGCGCCCGTATGCCGGGCTTCAGGAACTCCCCGAAGCCGTCCCGGTCGATCTCCTTGACCATGCTGAGCGACAAGCCGATAAAATGGGACTTGAAGTATTTCTTCATTTCCTCAATAGCAAGCGATCTGAAATGAAAGGCGTTGGACAGGAACAGCTTGAGCTCGTAACCGAGAATGGCGACAAATTCGCCGGCTTTGAAATTGCGGAATCCTCCGTAATTTTCTCTCCAGAAAGCCGGAATAGCGGTAGGCCCGATCTTGATGCTCCCGTCGACCGTCTTCGTAAAATGTACGCCCAGAAACGGATTCTTCAGATTCGGCACCGGATAGACGTTCGTTCCGAGATCGGTTTTATTTTTGGCATACTTGAGATAGATTCCTTTAAAAGGAAGAATCGTATATGGCGTGCCGAACCCCGCCTCTTGGGCGATCTTATCCGCGTACAATCCGGCGGCGTTGATGAAGTACCGGCACTCGAACGTCTTGTTCCCGGCATGAACCGTTCCGTCCGTGCGGCTTTTGTACGGGCAATTGAAATACAGCTCGACTCCGCCGGCCGCAATCTCTTCCTTGAGCTTGAAGCAGACTTCCACCGGATCGACCGTGGAGGTCGTCGGGGAATGCAGCGCCTTCTGATAGGTTCTGACGTTCGGATCGATCCGCTTAAGCTCTTCCTCGGTCAGCCAATTCAGCTCCACGCCGTTCCGGTCGGCCCTCCGCTTCAATTCATACAATCCCGTCAGCTCTTCCTCGTTGGAAGCCACGACGACTTTGCCGCACTTGTTGATCTTCAGGCCGTTCTCTTCGCAGTACCGGGTCATCGCCAGATTGCCTTCGCGGGTAAACTTCGCTTTCAGGCTATCCGCCGTATAGTAGAATCCCGCATGAAGAACGCCGCTGTTCCTCCCGCTGGCATGATGCGCGACGTCCGCTTCCTTCTCCAGTATCGCGATTCGGCAATCGGGAAACCGCTGCCTCAGCTCCCTGGCGATCGTAAGTCCGATAATGCCTCCTCCGACGATGAGATAATCGTAAATTCGGCTCTTCATCTGGAGGGTGCGTATAGCGCTTCTTCCTTAATCTCGAGCCAAGCGCGGAGAGCCAGGCTGTTCGGGAGCTCCACGTCGGCGAAGGTGAGCATCTGCCCTTCCCTCACCGGACGGACGACGACCGCATCGGATAACAGTCCGATGGGCACGTGTTCGGAGTGGGCCGCGATCTCCACGGCGATTCCTCTGACGTCGAAGCTGCCGATTCCTCTTCTGATGGCATGGCCGGGATACAGATCCCGCTTGGCAACCGCGGCCGCGCTGATTCGAGGATGGGTTCCGTTGTTGAGAAGAACTCCGCCGCCGCTGAACACCCGCCGGATCGTCTTCAAAATCTCCAGGTGGCAGAGATGGTAATTGACGAGCATCGTATAATAAGGTCCCTCGCCCATTTTGTAGTACCTCAGCGCATCCTTGTGGCGCGAATCGATCTCGGCCGTAATGAACACTCCGGGCGGCGTCTTCGGGGACAAGATGTAGTCGCTTATCGCGCAGCCGGCTTCCTTCGCCCTCTCGGCTAAATGCACTCCGCCCGAATGGGCGTCCTCGGACAGCGGCCCCAGAAGCCCGTCTGCCGCGATTCCCGCTCCCAACCCGTTCGCCACGAAAACCTGCTCGATCTGCACTTTGGTGCCGTCCGTAAAGGAAGTCGTCATCTCCAGGCTCGTGCCGTTCCGGTTGGACCAGTATTCCATCTCGTCCGGCTGCGGATCCAGCTTCAGAAATCCCTTGACGTTCCCGTAGACAAGCGGCTTGAATCCCATCTGAAGGACATTCTCGTGCAGCGCCGCCAGACAACCCGGCTGATCCCCTTCCGCTTCGGTGATGAATCCGCGGCGAGCGAAGTAAGATCCGGTCGTTACCTGCAGCTCCGAATTCATCGTCACGACCGGCAAGGACGCCCGGATAGCCCGATCGATCACGTCCGTTCCGTAGAGGACGTCCCCGCTGCATTCGACGATCAGATCGGAATTATCGATCAGTTCGTCGACGTCGTTCGTCAGCTTCCCGGCGCTCGGAAATCCGATCATCGAATCGATCTCTCTTCGGGTCAAAATCCGCGACAAATCAAATGAAGGATCGTTCTCCAGAGCCATGATCAGCCCTTTGCCGATCAATCCCGTGCCGACTACGCCGATTCTCTTCACACTCTCCATGTGGCACTATCTCCTTGACCTTTGATTTATGATACTATTTGTATCATTTATACCTCCTACATTATGATACAATTAGTATCATGTCAAGCGGAATATTCGTAGTTTCCACGCTTGATCAGGGGTGAATTTGCACACTTTCTGCAATTTTGATACAATTCGTTTCATGAAAGTTGTGATCCGCCTAGGTTCGCGACGAGGAGGGGGACTTGAAGAATATGAAGAATATCGCGTATCGGATCGTCGCCTCATTAGCGATAGCGGCGCTCGTCTCTTGTTCGATGTACATCCGGTCGGACTCTCTACAGGCGCAAAGCGGCGCGGACAACCGGCTTGTCCTTACGTTAGGCAAGAAAGACTGGGTTCATAACGGCCGAACGCTCTCGGCCCCTCAGCCGTACCTCGTAAACGACGGCGTTCCGTATGCCCCGCTTACGGGTATCGCGCCCGTCTTCGGCTTTAAAACCTCTTACGACTCCGCAAGCAAACAAGCGATTGCCTCCAAGGGTTCCGAGGTCTACCGCTTCCAACCGGGCAGCAGCGTCGTTATCGGTAACGAAGGGAAGATCGAAGGAGCCGCCAAGGCATACGCGTACAAGGGCTCTCTCATGATTCCGCTGGAGACCTGGGCGTCGCTTACGGGTAGCCGAATCGTCGCCGGCGGGCGGACCGCCGTTCTCGAATGGGATTCCTCGAAGCCCGACGGGACCGAACCGGCCGCCGACGCGGAATTCGCCGTCTCTGCGGACGGGCTGGGCAAACTGAAGGTAAGCGGGAACGGGAGATTTCTCGAGACGGAGGACGGCAAGCCGTTCTTCTGGCTGGCGGACACGGCATGGGAAGCGATTCAGCGCCTGAACCGCTCCGAAGTCGGGAAGTATTTGAAGAGCAGCGCCGAACAAGGGTTCAACGTCGTCCAGGTCGTCGCCCTGACGCATTACTGGGACCGCTCCGTTCCGAACGCTCACGACGATCTTCCGCTGACGAATGCGGATCCCGGCAAGCCGTTGACGACCGAGGGGAACGATCCGTCCGACCCGAAGCAATACGATTATTGGGACCATGCCGACTACTTCATCGATAAGGCGGCTTCCCATGGACTGTATGTCGCTTTGCTGCCGACGTGGGGCAAGTATATTCTCGATAACCGAGCGGCTTATCAACAGCCCTACCAGGGCCTCTTCGATGCGGAAAAAGCCTATCTCTACGGGAAATGGATCGGCAGCCGCTACGCAGACCGGAGCAACGTCGTGTGGGTGCTCGGCGGAGACCGGGCTCCGGTGAACGAAGATCAGGAAGAGCTCATCCGGCAGATGGCGAAAGGCATTCGGGACGGAGGAGGCTCCCAGTTGATGACCTTCCATCCGATCGGGGGAAAATCGTCTTCGCAGTGGTTCCATGACGAAGATTGGCTCGATTTCAATATGTATCAGTCGGGTCATCTCTCCCGGGATTATCCGAACTACAAGAAGATTTCCCAGGACTACGCCCGGAAACCGGCCAAACCGGTGCTGGACGCGGAACCGAGATACGAGGAGAGCGGTATTAACTTCAGTTCGTCGAACGGCCGATTCTCCGCTTACGACGCGCGGACGGCGGCCTATTGGCCCGTCTTCGCCGGAGCGTTCGGGCACTCGTACGGACATGGATCCATCTGGCAGATGTACGCGCCCGGCCGAACGGCGGACGAGGACGTTTACTGGTACGACGCGATCGACGCCGAAGGAAGAGCGCAGATGAAATACGTTCGGAAGCTGATCGAGTCCAGGCCGTTCCTGGAGCGGGTGCCCGACCAGACGCTTCTCGTAGAAGAAGGGGCGGGCGGATCGCATCTTCGGGCGACGCGGGGATCGGATTATGCGATGGTCTACTCTCCCAGAGGCTCGGAAATCCGCGTTCGAATGGGGAAAATATCGGGGGAAGAAGTTTCCGCTTCCTGGTACGATCCCCGGACGGGAGTCACGACCCGGATCGCCGATTACGCCAATACGGGGACGAGAACGTTCCTCCCGCCGACAAGCGGGATTGGCCAGGATTGGATTCTCTTGCTCGACGATAAGGCGGCAGGCTTTGAAGCACCTTAGGCGTTAGGCGGCATTGCGCCCCCGATTTGGCTCATGGGCCGGCTTCCTTATCCGACTGAAATTGAACGGGGGATGTACCCCGGTGTACACCCCCCATGTTGTCAGCAGCCTCCCAGGGGTTCCGACCATTTTACGGTCTGGCAGACCGTTAGACGCCGCTTCCTGGCGGTTACCCTTGCGACCAGCCTGAACCGTTTGCTCCTGCAACCTGACGAGCCGTTTGCCCCGATATCCCCCTTCCCTCAGCGATTTCGATAGTACATCGAACTTCTTACGGTCGTGAAATCCCCTTGTCACGGGGTTATCATTCAGACTTCACGACCGTAACGGAGTTGAAGAAGATACATCTCCAGCATAACTAACTATCGATGAATCAGGACGGATTCGTCCTGACCGTCAGCGGGTTGCTGAACGGGCCCCAGTTCTGCGCCTTGTCCTTCGCCTTTACCGTAAACGTATAGTTCGTGTTGGGCGTCAGTCCCGTCGCCGTGAACTGCAGGTTGGAGAAATTTTGGGTGTACCCGTAATAAACGCCGTTGCGATAGATGTCGTACACTTCGATGCCGCTCGCGTCCGTCGAAGCGTTCCACCTCATCGTGACCGTCGTCGACGTCTTCGACACGAGCCGCAGATTGCCCGGAGCCGTCGGCGGCGTCGTGTCCCGGCCGGGCTCTTCGTCCGTCGTAACCGTCAGCGGGTTGCTGAACGGGCCCCAGTTCTGCGCCTTGTCCTTCGCCTTCACCGTGAACGTATAGGTCGTGTTCGGCGCAAGCCCCGTCGCCGTGAACTGCAGGTTGTCGAAGTCCTGCGTATACCCGTAATAAATACCGTTCAAATAAATATCGTACACTTCGATGCCGCTCGCATCCGTTGAGGCATTCCACCTCATCGCGACCGCCGTCGACGTCTTCGACACGAGCCGCAGATTGCCCGGAGCCGTCGGCGGCGTCGTGTCCCGGCCGGGCTCTTCGTCCGTCGTAACCGTCAGCGGGTTGCTGAACGGACCCCAGTTCTGCGCCTTGTCCTTCGCCTTCACCGTGAACGTATAGGTCGTGTTCGGCGCAAGCCCCGTCGCCGTGAACTGAAGCTTGTCGAAGTCCTGCGTGTACCCGTAATAAACGCCGTTGCGATAGATGTCGTACACTTCGATGCCGCTCTCGTCCGTCGACGCCGTCCACTTCATCGTCGCCGTCTTCTCCGTCTTCGACACCAGACTCAGGTTGCCCGGAGCCGTCGGCGGCGTCGTATCCCGGCCGGGCTCTTCGTCCGTCTTAACCGTCAGCGGATTGCTGAACGGCCCCCAGTTTTGCGCCTTGTCCTTCGCCTTCACTGTAAAGGTATAGGTGGTGTTCGGCGCAAGCCCCGTCGCCGTGAACTGCAGGTTGTCGAAGTCCTGCGTGTACCCGTAATACACTCCGTCGCGATAGTAATAGAACACTTC
>NZ_JBEPYQ010000161.1:0-7952 GCF_041641335.1 Cohnella sp.
CTCCCCTCAATCCATTTATATCCATTATAGCACATACGTTCGTTTTTCTCACAACAAAAAGGCATCGATTCATCCCCGACTTACACATTCGTGTTGAAGTCGGAGTCTTCTCGACAAAGCTGATAAACTGGACAAAACCGAACTTTTCCTGCTCGTAAAACCGGAACAGCTCCCGGGCTTTTCCTACGTTGTCCTGGTGTATTACGGTAAGGATGTTGAAGTCCACGCCATGACGCCGCAGGTGCGAAATCCCGGTCATGACCCTATCAAAGCTGCCTCCGCCCCGGGCGTCCACCCTGCGATGATCGTGAAGGCGTGCCGGCCCGTCCAGACTGATCCCAATCAGAAAGCGGTACCGCTTGAAGAAAGCCGCCCAGCGCTCGTTCAGCAGCGTTCCGTTCGTTTGCAGCGCGTTGCTGATAACGGTATGCGGGGGAGCATGCTTGGCCTGCAAGGCACGACTCGTTCGAAAATATGAACTTATCGAGCAGATCGGAATCAATCCTGTCGACCTGCCGCCCCGGATTTCCTCCGCAGATGCTATATTAGCAATAATCGCATGCCAAATTGCAGTCCTCGGACACCGTCTTCCACATCACTCCGAGATGTCCGCTTTCCTTCGCGCCCAAGCCGTAACCCATCCGCTCCCTTTATCTCCATCCGGTTGTAGCTTCCCGAACGCCCGACTCCCGCGCAGCCGGAGACACTGCCTCCCGCTTGGGCCTCAAGGTGACCGCTATCGACATCTTGCTTCCCGTGAGATGAAGACGGAAGAACGCCAATTGCCCCTCGATGATCCGGGCATCCAGAACGCCTTCGGCACTTTCGACCTCAAACCCGTTCAGTTCATCCCAATACGTCAGCCCGAAGGGGATCGGCTTCCAATGGCCGATTTCGTACACGATTTCGATCGCATCGGCCCTTTTCTCATACTTCGTCACGAATACGGGCGGCACCGCTTCCGCAAAGTCGTCGTTCATATCCCACTGGCCTACGTAGTTCCGGAGCATTCGCGGCTTGTTTTCCCCTTTGAGAAAAGCCATCTGGCACTCTTTGTCGTAGTAAAAGAACGTATCGGGCCACGGTCCGAGGCCGACTCCACCCAACGTCATGGTGTACGCGTTCTGAGCGGGACGGATCTCGGGGTCTCGGGTCAGCATATAGACGGGCGCCGTTTCCCGATTCCGCTCCAGGTACTGCTTGACTGCCTGGGGCAAGGTCGTAATCGTGATCGGGAACTGCCTGATGTGCTGGAAGAAGAGGTCCTGCATCCGGTCGCTTGCTTCGATATCCTCCATCGGCCATACGGCAAACGCGTCGCTGACCTCCATCTCGTGCGCTTCCTGATGCTGCAGGAAAAACACCTGCTCGTTGGACGCCGTATTGCGAAGGTAATCCCCGAACAGCTTCTTCCAGTACTCGATCTCTTCTCCCGTGCACAAGCCGGCCCGCAGCACATCGTTGGGATCCGTCGAATAGATGACGGGACTGGCCGTATGATACGCCTGATGCAAATCGCGGGCCGTCCACTCGCAAGCCACCAGCTTGCCGCCATGCGGCTTCGGGACCTTGTACCGCTCTCCGTCCGCATACCAGAAGCCCCACGGAACGCCCTTATTCGTAATCCCGTCCCACCAGACCTGCTCCCAGCAATAGCCCCACATGCCCTGGAAGCCGGCCTCTTCCAGCACGCCGATCACGTCTCCGTCGACGACGCCGCTTCCGGCAACCTTCGTCTCCGCCCAAGGAAATGCGTCTTGAAGCACGTTCCACTCCCGCTCCAGAAGCTCTTTGAGCTTCTCCTTCGAGTGCCCGGCGTCTCTGTAGTAGTTCGGACATTTCAAGATCACGTCGTCGCCGTACGCTTCATGCCACTCCCGAATCCGCTCGCCCAGCACCTTGATCGACCCGCTGTTCACGATCCAGGTTACGGGAATATCGTATCGATGAGCCGTCGCGGCCGTCCGCTCTACGCCTTCTATCGGCGTCCCGTTTCCCCAGGAGGTTTCGTAATGGGAGGCCATGCTTACATAGGTGTAGATCAGATTTTCCGGTTTCATTCCGCTTCCTCCATCCCTTGTGCCGAATTTCTCGACTGCAGCCGATACTCGTTCGGCGTGATGCCCTTGTATTTTTTGAAAACGCGTCCAAAATAGCTGTTGCTGGTAAAGCCGGTATCGCGGGCGATGGCGGCGATCAACTTATCCGATTCGCGCAGCATGCCCGCCGCCTTCTCGATTCGCACCTCGTTGATATAATCGACCAGAGACTTGGAGGTATACTTCTTGATCAGACGGCCGAGGTAGACCGGGGACATATTCAGCGCGTCGGCGATGCTGTCCAGGCCCAGGTCCTCATTCATGAATTGATTGTCGATCATTTCGGCAATTCGGTTCATCAGTTCGTCATACTTCGCGTTCTTCTTCTCGTTCATCCGTCTCTCCATATGACGGAACAGCTCCGAGAATTTCATCTTCATGTCCTCCAGCCGTTCCAGCTCGGACAGCTCGGCGAACAGCTCGTGGAAGCGGACGTCGAAGCCGAAGCCCGACGCCTTCTCCAGCGTATCCGCCATCATATGAATGGCGAAGAACAAGCGGGACATCGTCAAATGCAGGTTTCGGTAGGAGCTTCCCGCCGTCGAGTCCAGGATGGACAGACAAAGGTTCCGGACTTCCCCCATGTGACCCAGCATCAAGGCGTCCGTCATTTGCTCTTCCTTCTGGACCGGGTACCGATAGGCAACGGCCTCTAGTTGTTCGGTCCGCTCCGCATACAGAACCGCTCCCCAGCCCGCGAACACCCTGTAGGCCGCGGCCTCGCGGCAAGCATGATATAGACTTCCCGCCTCCGACAGCCGCGCCCCCCGAGGGCTGAATACGGCCGTCACGGACAGCTTAAGGTGATCGCGGACGTTCAATTGAATCTCCCGCGCCCACGCTTCAAGCTCCTGATCTCCGTCATCGCGGAAGAGGACGACCAGGTGATCCTCGTTCGCATCGATCGTTTCGCACCTCGCCCGTCCCTCTATCACTTCCGCGGCTATATTCATAATGCCGAATCTGAGCAGTTCCCGATCCCGCAAGTTGTACTGCGCCGCAAACGCTTTGGCTTGGTCCACCATCAAGAGCAGCATTCGAACGGGCTCCTCCGGAGGAAGCTTGCATCCAAACTCCGCCAGCTTCCTCTTGACCCCTTCCGGCAATTCCGTCTCTTTCGCAGCCAGAAGCCTGCGCATCGTCTCTTGTTTGCCTTTATAGGAATGCTCCCGAATCGTATCGCTCTGACGCAGCAGCTTCTCGGTCAGATGCTCCACGGGCCGGTTCAGCCTCCGGGAGGTCGCATAGGCCAGAGCAAGTCCCGCCAGGAATACCGCGAGCGCGACCAGAATCGTGGTTGCCCGGATCCGGCTAACCTCCTGAATCGCATCCCGATAGGGCATATACCGCACGAATTTCCAGCCCAACGCTTCGGAGGAAGCATAAGTGACGAGAGAACGGACGCCGTCCACATCGCCGATGAAATGTCCCGATATGTCATCCGATTGCAAGATCGTTCGGGCGAACTCCTGCCCGCGTACGTTGCTCAGCGTCTGGTCCTTGTATACGCTGCTGACGAGCACCCCGCCCGAATCCATGATGAAGATGCCGCCGTCTCGGCTCTTATCCAACGAGGAGATCGCGTTAATCATCCAGCTGTCCGTGATGTTCAATACGATCGAATTCCTGCTGTTGGGGCCCATCGTTTCGGTATAAATGAAGGTGTAAACGTTGTAATCCATATTGGCAAAATGGGTCGAATTGGGGATCTTGCGCGTGATCGGCTTAAAATTTTGCGAAGGCTCGAACGTCTTCAGCAGCTCGACGATTCCTTGATCATGGAAGCCGGCGCTGGGAATCAGCATCTGTTGGTTCGTGTAGAACAGGTCCTCCTTGCTGTTGTACAGATAGACAGAGTGGAGAAACGGCATCGACCCGATCAGCTGGAGCCGTTCCCCGATTCGTTGCAGCTCCTGCGGCTCGGTTACCGACAGATAGAAGACACGGGTGATTTCTTTGTCGAGAAGAATTTGGGAGACCGCCATCTTGACGTTCTCGAGCATACTGTCGGCCGTCGTGCTGATCTGGGATAACGATTCCTCGCCACGTTCGAAAATATGGTGTTTTTCGATGTCCACGAACTGCACATACAGGATATACGAGACCGTCAATATAACCAGCGATACGAGCGTGGAGAAATAAAGGAGCAAGCTTGAAAAAAAGTGTTTCTCGGGCACCCATTTCAACATCGCCCATCATTCCCCCCGGTTCGATTCTCCCTCGATGAAGGCTGCCGTTCCCGGAACGGCAAGCCCCTTCTCCGATGGTCTGCGCCTTACTTGTGGTTCTCCGCTTTCCATTCGCCATACTGCTTGTTGATTTCTTGAAGCACCTTGTCAATTCCTGCCGCCTTCAGCTTATCCTTGAATTTGGGCAGGTTGTCGTCCGGATTGACCGAACCGGTCTCCAGCGTCGGGCGGAACTCGTTCTCCACGTTCTTAATCGCCGCGATCTCGGTTTTGAGCTCGGAGCTGTCGAAGTTGAAGCCCAGGTTGGGAACGGCTTCGGATTCGCCGTTGAATACTTTGAACTGCTCCCAGATGTCGTCCGGCTCTCCCGGCACGAGGTACGTCAAGTATTGGTTCCCGTAAGCCCAGGTCGTGCTCGGATTGTAACCGGATTTCGCGCCGTTATCCGTACCCGGAGGAAACTCGATCCGCTTGTCGTCCTTCTTAATATAGTGCTTGCCCTCAATGCCGCGGCCGACCAGATTGATCAGTTCTTCGTCGTGGTACATCATGTTATAGAACATCAGGACGCGGTCCGGGTCTTTAGAGGTGGTTGGAATGCCCATCATCGAGCCGACCAGATCGTTGGTCGTCGTGATCGGCTTGCCGAAATGGTGATAGATGAACGGAGCCCCGTACTGATTCGACACTTGGACATCCACGTACGGCTTCAGCTGCGTAAAGGCGAAAGCGCTCTTGGCGTAGTCGTCCTTGGTAATCTTCATGACCGCCGAGTCCTTCCGCAGATAACCGGCCTGGAAATAACGGTGCAGCGTCTGCAGCGAAGCGACGTACTCCGGCTCGTCCGCCACCAACGTGTATTCGCTTCCATCCTTCTTCAGCACGATCGACTGAACCGGGGATACGTTCCAGAGATGACGGTTGACGATATACGGAATTCTGGCGTTACCCGAAGCCAGAATCGGCGTGATCGTCGGTTCGTTCTCCTTCAAGATTCGAAGAGCCGGCTCCATCTCCTCCAGACTGTTGATGCTCTTGATGTCGATGTTGTATTTCTCCATCAGGGCTTGATTCGCGATGAAGCCCAGCCAAGAGCCCTTCTCCTTATACGCGGCCAACGTATAGTTTTTACCCTTGATCGTGCTGGCCTGCAGGAATCCTTCCGACAGGAGCGCCTTGGCCTCGGGAGCCAACTCGTCAAGCTTATCGGTCAGATCCACCAGCCCGCCTTTGGCGATCAAGTTGCTGAAATTCATGTTCCCGTTGGAGGTGAACATCAGGTCCACCTTCTCCCCCGTAGCGAGCAACGCCGTCATCTTGGAATCGTAATCGCCGAACGGGATGATGTGCATCTTCACCGTCGCATTGATGCGAGGCTGCACGATCTTGTTGATTTCCGCCTCGACCAGCTCATTGTCGGGCTGCGGCGACGTGCCGATGATGTACCAGTCGATGACGTACGGATCCAGCTTCTTAGCCTCCGTGCCGGTTGGTTCCGTCGTCGTGCCGGGCGTTGCGGTCGTCCCTGCCGTTTCCTTGCCCGTCGTGCTGCAGCCGGCCAGGACCAACGACAATCCCATGATCGTCGTCATGCCTAGCGCAGCCCATTTTTTGACCTTTCCCATTTGCGATAACCTCCTAAATTTTTCTTTATACTAACCAGTATAACTGGGGTTAGCCTTTAACAGCGCCTACCGTCAACCCTTGCACGAAGTATTTTTGAAAGAACGGATAAGCGAGCACGATCGGTCCGATCCCGACGACCGCTAGCGCCATCCGGAACGTCAGTGCAGGGGGCGACATTTGCATGATCGAGCCGTAATTCTGGCCGCTGGCGTTGGACAGGTAATCCGCGAAGCTCAGCGCCTTGTACATCAAATACTGCATGTTGAGCAGCTTATCGTTCGTGATCAGCATGAGCGGCATCCACCAATCGTTCCAGAACACGATCGCGCTGAACAATCCGATCGTCGCGAGCCCCGGGAGAGACAACGGCAGCACGATCGTTAAGAACGTGCGGAATTCGCCGGCGCCGTCGATCTTGGCCGATTCAAGCACCGGATCCGGGATCGTCGTCTGGAAATACGTTTTCATGATCATCACGTACCAACCGTTGAACAGATGGGGAACGATTAGCGCCCATATGTTGTTCTTGAGATGCAGCACTTGCGTCGTCACCAGATACCAGGGCACGAGTCCGCCGTTAAATAGCAGCGTGAATACGACAAGGAACAAAAAGAGCTTCCGATAGGAGAAGTCCTTCCTCGTCAGCGGGTAGGCGAAGGTCGAGATGACCGCCAGGCTAAGTATCGTGCCCACCACGGTGGTGAAGATCGTGACCGCATAGGCGTTCAAAATCGTGCGCCCCTCCTGCCACAGGTAGCGGTAAGCGTCCAGCGACAGCTTCTCGGGCAGGAACCGGTATCCGTTCGCGGCTATGGTCTGTTCGTCCGAGAAGGAAACGGCGATCACCAGCAGAAGCGGCACGACGCACGATAAGCCGATGACGATGAAGATCGCGTGAATGGCGGTATTCGCCGTCTGCGATATGGCATTGCCTCTGTATGAGACTTTCATGGGAGGGCCTCCTAGAAGATCGCTTTCTCCGAATCGATTTTCTTGACAATCCAGTTGGACAAGACGACGAGAATGAATCCGACAAAGGCCTGGAAGGTGCTGGCCGCCGAGGACATCCCGATATCGCCGCTGTTCATCAGCGCACGGTAGACGAACGTATCGATGACATTCGTCACGTCGAAGATCGCGCCCGAATTCATCGGCACCTGATAGAACAAACCGAAATCGGCGAAAAACATGCGCCCGATGCCGAGAAGCACCAATAGCGTAATGACCGTCGACAGCGAAGGAATCGTAATATACCGGATCTGCTGCCATTTGCTCGCCCCGTCCAGCGCCGCCGCTTCATAGTAATCGTTGTCGATCCCGATAATCGCCGCGAGATAAACAATGCAGTTGTAACCCGCGTACTTCCATACATTGGCGAACACGAGAATATAGGGCCAGTAGACGCTTCTGTTGTACCAATCGATTCCCTCTTGGCCCAGCGGTTCGAAAACCAGCTGGTTCAGGATCCCTTTGTCGGCGCTGAGGAAGCCGAAAAACAAGTAGCTCACCGCGATCCAGGAGAGAAAATACGGCAGTAAAATCGTAGTCTGATAAATCTTCGCCATCCGTCGGTTTCGAAGCTCGTTAAACGCCACGGCCAGGAAGACGGAAATCGCCGTCCCCAGAAAAATGAACGCCAGATTGTAGAGGATCGTGTTACGCGTAATGATGAAGGCATCCGGCGTATTCAGAAAAAACGCGAAGTTATCGAAACCGATCCATGGACTGTTCGCGAAGTTCCGAAAGAAGCTGCCCCCCGAGTAACTGTAATTCTTAAAGGCGATCAAGATCCCGCCGATCGGCAAATAATGAAGGGCCAACAGCAGCAGCAGGCCCGGAAGCGTCATCGCCAATAGTGCGCCGTTCTTGTACAATCGCGCTAACCTCGTCAAAGTCCCCACCTCCTTATTGTCTGAGCGCGCAGCTCCGAATGGACTCAACTTACCATCGCCCGGCGAGCGTCGTAAATCGCAAATTCGCTCACAAATGCGCACTATTCCGCAGCTTTCCCTTCGCACTTTTTGCACCGGTTCGAACT
>NZ_JBEPYQ010000162.1:0-7920 GCF_041641335.1 Cohnella sp.
ATTCGCCGCGCCATGGCTGCGAGAGAATCGAATCGGCTGCTCTCGGGCATTGTTCGCGTTTCGGATTCCGTCTATTGCAAACGGATGGTTCCTTCCTTCGACTGGCATCAACAAGAACAACCTCTGCTGATCGGCGCTTCGGATGCGGACGACGGCACTCCAGACAAAATTGTGATTAAACTGCAATCGAAAGTCCCGTTAAAAGACAAGTACGATTGCCCGGATACGGCGCCTTTCATTCGCGCTCACGTTCATCCTGACGATGCGACAAATGTAATCGTAACCCGAAAGTACGGACGGGATATGAATAAAAAGCTCGTGTGGATGGGGTACGATGTGACTTGGTGGATTGGCCGAACGTTTCTTGGAATCGGTCCTAAGCACCTGCAGGCGTATCTTGATCAATTTTGCTATTATTACAACCGCAGTCGATCCACCCTCTACGTTCAATTACTCGCGGATTGCATCCATTCTTCTAGAATCACCTATGCTGAACTCACAAAGTCCAGTGGCCGTTCCCGGTCTGGCAGGCTGGCTCGAGCCTCACGGCAACCTTCGCTTAAACTTGGATAATCCGCTCGCGGAACGAAGCCAATCCCTCACACGCCAATCTCCCGTTCTTTTTCAAAATAGGGTCTAAAACTGAGTCATGGGGATACCTTGCAAGCTGCTGAACGCTAATTCACAGCCGTGAGGATGATCAACTGATTAAGCGGGATAACTATCGCTAAACGCTTTAACCAGATTTCTGAGCGGTCGGGATAAAGACAAATGGAAGATAGGTCATTGCCGATATCGGAGGAGGCGTACGACCAACCTGACTGAACGGGATATCGGCAAATGGAGGGAAAAGGTACTATATATCCAGAATGCGGCGCAAAAACTGAATAGATGGGATACCGCCAAAAGAGGGGGAGAAGGCACTACATACCTATTCAAAATGTGGCACGGAAAAGCTGAGCGGAAGGGATAGCGGCAAAAGAGGCGGAGAACGATAAACCGCGCCGCTGGATTTCCGGACTCGCGCTCCACATTGGGGGCATTCCACATTGGCCATTCGACATTGGGAATTCGACATTGGGCATGCCGAATCGCTCTGGACATTTCTCCTGAATACCCGCTTTTGTACGTTTCTCCCATATGAGCTTACCTTAACAAATTTCTTGAAAAAAAGGGGGAGGGGAGGAATTCATACACGCTGATAGGGCAACAAAATCCCCGCGGCAAGGCCGCAGGGATTTTGATATACCCGTTCCGTTAATTACATGACTTTCGCTTGGCCGGAGTAAATGACGCCGTGCTCGGCGTACAGCGTAACTTCCATGCCGTCTTCCAAAAGCTTCGTTGCGTTGTCCACGCCGACGATAACCGGAATGCCCAGGTTAAGGCCTACGACAGCCGCGTGGCACGTAATGCCTCCGCATTCCGTAATGACCGCAGCCGCCTTCTCGAATGCCGGCATATACTCCTTGTCCGTCGAAGGAGCGACCAGAATGGCGCCGGACGTCATCTTGCTGTTCGCTTCTTCCGGCGAATTCGCGATGACGATTTTGCCGGTCGTGCTCTGGGAGCCGATGCCTTGTCCTTTGGCGATCAGTTCGCCGACGTTGTGGATCTTGATCAGGTTCGTCGTTCCGGAACGGCCTACCGGCACGCCCGCTGTAATGACGATCGTGTCGCCGAGGCGGACGATGCCGCTGTCCAGCGCGCCCTGCACGGCGATCTCGAACATCTCGTCCGTCGTGGACGCGGACACGCCTTTAACCGGAATAACGCCCCAGACGAGCTGAAGGCGGCGAAGCACTTGCTCCACCGGCGTTACAGCAATGATCGGGGATTTCGGCTTGTATTTGGAAACCATGCGAGCCGTATAGCCGCTCTCCGTCGAAGTGACGATCGCTTTCGCCTCGAGATCGAGCGCGGAGTTGGCTACCGCCTGGCTGATCGCCTCGGTTACGGACGTCTGCTGGGCGTTCGCTTGCTTCGTGAAAATTTCGCGGTAGTGCAGCGCGGACTCCGCGCTCTCCGCGATGCGGGCCATCGTCTCTACGGATTCGACCGGATATTTACCGGCCGCCGTCTCGCCGGACAGCATGATCGCGTCGGTGCCGTCGAAGATCGCGTTGGCGACGTCGGAAGCTTCCGCGCGTGTCGGACGCGGGTTGCGCTGCATGGAATCGAGCATTTGCGTAGCGGTAATGACCGGCTTGCCGGCGCGGTTGCACTTCTCGATCATGAGCTTCTGAACGAGCGGCACTTCTTCGGCCGGAATCTCGACGCCGAGGTCGCCGCGGGCAACCATCAGACCGTCGGACACTTCCAAAATTTCGTCGAGGTTGTCGACGCCTTGCTGGTTCTCGATCTTGGAGATGATGTGAATGTGGCGTGCGTCGTGACGCTCCAGCAATTCGCGGATTTCGAGCACGTCGCTGGCGCGGCGCACGAAGGATGCGGCGATGAAATCGACGCCGACTTCGATGCCGAACTTGATGTCGCTGATGTCCTTCTCCGTCAGACCCGGCATGGAGATCGCCACTCCCGGAACGTTAACGCCTTTCTTGCTCTTGATCTGGCCGCTGTTGACGATCTGGCACTTGATCTCGGTGCCTTGAATGTCAATGACTGTGAGGCCGATCAGGCCGTCGTCGATCAGAATCGTCGAGCCGACGTTGACGTCGGACGGCAGATCCTTGTACGTTACCGGAACGCGGGTGATGTCGCCGAGAATTTCTTCCGTCGTCAAGGTGATGTATTCCCCTTGAACGAGCTCGATCGGCTCTTCCTTCAGCTTGCCGAGACGAATTTCCGGTCCTTTCGTATCGAGAAGGATGGCGACGGTTTTGTTCAGTTCTTGGCAAGCCTGACGGATGGCCTTGATCCGGTTGCCGTGCTCTTCGTAGTCCCCGTGCGAGAAGTTCAAGCGGGCGACGTTCATGCCGGCGGCGATGAGCTTCTTCGTATTTTCCAGCGATTCGCTGGAGGGTCCGATCGTACAGACGATTTTCGTTTTACGCATGATTTCTTTTCCTCCGTTATCTATCCAGGTTGCATATATGGAGAGCTATTCCAGCTCTGCGGCACCGAAGCGTCCGACTTTGCGGAACTTCCGATACCGGTCTTCCCTCAGTTCGTCCGGCGACAGCTTGCCCAGCTCTTGCAGATTGCGCCACAGCGCCTCTTTGATCGACTCGGCCTGAGCGGCCTTGTCCCGATGGGCCCCGCCTTGCGGTTCCGGTATGATCTCTTCGATGACGCCGAATTCCAGCAAATCTTTCGCCGTAATTTTCATCGCTTCCGCGGCCTGGTCGGCCTTGGACGCGTCCTTCCAAAGAATCGAAGCGGCTCCGTTCGGAGAAATGACCGAATAGATCGCGTTCTCCAGCATCAGCACGCGGTTGCCCACGCCGAGCGCAAGAGCGCCGCCGCTGCCGCCTTCGCCGATGACGACGCAGACGATCGGCACGCCAAAATTCGCCATCTCGAGGAGATTGCGGGCGATCGCCTCCGATTGGTTGCGTTCCTCCGCGGTATCGCCGGGATAGGCGCCCTTCGTGTCGATAAGCGTGATGATCGGGCGTCCGAATTTATTCGCCTGCTGCATGAAGCGAAGCGCTTTGCGGAAGCCTTCGGGGTGCGGGCTGCCGAAAAACCGCTGGATGTTGTCCTTCGTATCCTTGCCCCGCTGGTGTCCGACGACCGTTACCGGCATGCCGTTCAGCTTCGCCAGACCTCCGACGATCGCAAGATCGTCCGCGAATACCCGATCCCCGTGCAGTTCGACAAAATCGGTGAAGATCAATGAAATATAATCCAGAGACGTCGGGCGCTGGTGATGACGGGCCATGTGCATGATCTGGGCCGCGCTCATTCCGCCGTAAACCTCCGACTCGAGCTGCTTGTAACGCTCTTCGAGCCTCGCGATCTCGTCCGAGAAGTCGATCTGTTTCTCGGCGCCGAAATGCTTGAGCTCGTCTATCTTCTTGCGCAATTCGGCGAGCGGCCTCTCAAAGGGCAGTTCACTGGACATCGGCCGGCTCTCCTTTCCAAGCATGCATATCAAGAAGCTTGGTCAATATGGCTTTCATTTCCTTGCGGGGAACGACCTTGTCCAGTTGGCCGTGCTTCAGGTTGAACTCGGCCGTCTGGAAGTTGTCCGGCAGCTTCTGGCGAATCGTCTGCTCGATGACGATGCGTCCGGCGAAGCCGACGATCGCTCCCGGCTCGGCCAGAATGTAGTCGCCGAGGCTCGCGAAGCTTGCAGACACGCCGCCCAGCGTCGGATCCGTGAACACGGAGATGAACAAGCCGCCCTGCTCATGGAACTTGGCGAGCGCGGCGCTTGTCTTGGCCATCTGCATCAAACTGAGAATGCTCTCCTGCATTCGGGCGCCGCCCGACGTGGAGAAGAGAACAAGCGGCAGCTTCTTCTCGGTGGCTCTCTCGATGGCGCGGGTTACTTTCTCGCCGACGACGGAGCCCATGCTTCCGCTGAAGAAATCGAAGCTCATAACCCCGATAACGACCGGGAAGCCGCCGATTTCGCCTTCTCCGGTGACGACGGCGTCCTTCAGCCCGGAATTCGCCTTCTGCTGCTCCAGCTTGGAGGCGTAGCCCGGAAAGTCAAGCGGGTCTTCGGAGACCAGGTTTTCGTCAATCTCAAAAAGACGCCCCTCATCGAGCGTCATCGCGATGCGCTCCCAGGCGTTCAACCGATAGTGATGCCCGCAGCCGGAGCACACCTTCAAGTTTTTCTC
Organism: Cohnella sp.; assembly: GCF_041641335.1. Taxonomy (NCBI): domain Bacteria; kingdom Bacillati; phylum Bacillota; class Bacilli; order Caryophanales; family Paenibacillaceae; genus Cohnella; species Cohnella sp. The sequence goes on from NZ_JBEPYQ010000162.1 coordinate 4,755, forward strand.
CAGCTCTTTGCTGAGCTGGATTTGACCGCATTTGGGGCAGCGGTTCATGAGCCCTTCGGGAATGTCCCTCTTCGTGCGTTCCGACGGAACGACGGCGTATTTTTTCTTCTGGAATAGATCCTTGAACACAGCGACACCTCACAAGCGATAAATGGCGGGGCCCGCGTTCGAGAAGCCCGGATGCCGGACCGTTCGAACAACCTCTATGGGTATCGTACTGGATTAAAGGTGCAGAATGCTTCCTAATACCTCTTGCACTTCCCGCACCTCGCCGGATGGAACCAATATTTCATATTGCGGTTTCGTTAGGTTTATGGGGCGTACTTGTACGAGAAACCCTTCATCGGTAAGTCGCTTCTGAATTCTGTCGGCGATCTTAGCGGTCGGCGCGATGTAGATGACCGTCCACATGATGCGGTACCCCCAATTTCTTAATCGTTCAATGAAAAGCGAAGACAGGCAATATGGAAATCATAGCACAGATTCCGCAAGACTAGCAACCGAGAAGCGGCAGTCCGAGGGGACGCGCCCGCAAAAGAAAGCCGATTGTGGGTCAATCGGCTTGCAGAGGGAGCCAGCTCAGCACTCTCCGGATTTTAAGATCCCAGTAGCCCCATTCGTGGGTTCCCGGCTCTTCCTCGTAGGTGAGCGGAAGCCCGAGCCCGCGGCAATGCTCGCGGAAACGCACGTTGTCCTCGTACAGGAAATCCTCCGTGCCGCAGCATTGATAGAGAAGCGGAGCGTCCGGCCGGCCCGCGACCCGCTCCGCCAAAGCGAACAGATCGATAGACGAGCCCGGTACGGAAGCCGGATCTCCGACGATATTGCGAATGTCTCCTCCGAAGCCTTCCGCGACGAGACGGTTCACGTCCACGGCGCCGGAGAGGCTGGCTACGGCCGCATAACGGTTCGGATGCGTGAGGCCGAGCTTAAACGCGCCGTACCCGCCCATCGAAAGCCCTGCCGCGAAGTTGTCCTCCCTGCGCTCCGACAGCGGGAAGAACGAACGCGCCAGGAGCGGAAGCTCTTCGCTGACGAACGTCCAATACTTCGCTCCGTGCGCCATGTCCGCGTAGAAGCTGCGGTTGACGGCCGGCATGACGACGGCGATCCCGTACTCTTCCGCGTAGCGCTCGATCGACGTTCTCCGGCACCAGGTCGTATGGTCGTCCGACAAGCCGTGCAGCAAATACAGCGTCTTCAGCGGTCTGCGCTTCTCCCCTTGCGGGATGATTACGTTCATGGAAGCCGAAATTTCCAACGATTCGGAAAAGAAACTGCTTTGAAATAATGCCACGTCGATTCCTCCATCAGGGTATAAAATTGTAAGGTATGCGTTGACGTTACTTGACTCTTACTCTGTCTTTCCCCAGCAGTTGCTCCAACTCCTCGACAAGCGCGGGTTTCGGATCGACGTAGTATTCGTCGCTCAGGGCTACCGTGCGGCGATCCTTCTCGTAGCGAAGAATCGTCGGCAGCTTGCCGGGATGCGCCTTCAGCAGCAGCTTGAGGCGGATGAGCGTCGCGGGCTTCTCGTGCTCCGCGTCGATGAGAATGTAGACGCGCTGCTGCTCCGAGTCCGCCGACGCGGCCGCAGCAGGAGCGGCCTCGGCGACGGCCCTGGCTCTCGCCGAGGAGGACGCGGCTCCCGATGCCGACTTGCTCGCAGCCGGCCCGGCAGACGCCGCTCTGTCGCCGCCTCTGCCGGAGTAGCCGCCCCCTCCCGCGCCGCCGCTTCTCCCGCCGGACGAGAGCCGCCGCAGCCTCTCCGCCTGGGCCTTCAAGTCGCCGGCGTCCAGCGGCAGGATATCGTCCGCCAGCAGCTTGTAATCTTCGTCCCCGAGCTGCACCTTCGCCCGCACGAAGACGAGCGAGCCTTTCTTGACGAAGGAGGACGCCTTGGCCCATGCGGACGGGAAGGCGACCAGCTCCGTCCCCATGATCCGGTCTTCGATCTCCAGGAACGCCATCGCCTGGCCCTTGCGCGTGACGAACGGCTTCATCGAGACGATCATGCCCGCCGTGAACGCCGTCGCCCCGTCCGGCAGCTCGGCGATATCGACGAGCCGCTCGACCTTCAGCTCTTCCATCAGCTCGTCGTAAGCGTCCAGCGGGTGACCGGACAGGTACAGCCCCATCAGATCCCGCTCCAGCTCCAGCATCTGCGTCTGCGAATAGGCCGGAACGGCCGGCAGCTCCACGTTCCAGTTCGGCGTCTCCTCGAAGTCGAACAGCTCGATCTGCAGCTCCTCCCGCTCCTTGCGCCAGAGCGCCGCGGCCGCGACCGTCGGCTCGAGCGCCGCCAGCTGCTGGGCGCGGTGGCCCGGCATCGACTCGAGCGCCCCCGCCTGCACGAGCGACTCGATGACGCGCTTGTTGCACGCGCGCGGGTCGATGCGGCGGCAGAAGTCGCTCAAGCTCTCGTAAGGCCTCTCGGCCCGCTCTCGCATAATGCTCTCGATCGCCTGCGTGCCGACGTTCTTCACGCCCGCGAGTCCGAAGCGGATCGCGCCTCCCCCCTCGGCGAAGGCGACCGGGGTAAACAGCACGCCGCTCTCGTTCACGTCGGGCTTAAGCACGGCAATGCCCATTCTGCGGCATTCGTCCACGTACTCCGCCGTCTTCCTCTGGTTGCCGACGACCGCCGTCAGCATTGAAGCCATGAAGGCGACCGGGTAGTGGGCTTTCAGATAAGCGGTCTGGAAGGCGAGCACCGCGTAGGCGGCGGCGTGCGCGCGGCAGAAGCCGTAATCCGCGAACCGGACGATCAGATCGTATACCCCGTTCGCTTCCTGCTCGCTGTATCCTAGCTTCAGGCTGCCAGCGACGAAATGCTTCCGCTGCTCGTCCAGCACCTCCCGCTTCTTCTTGCCGACGGCTCGCCTCAGCAAATCCGCCTGACCCAGAGAAAATCCGGCCATCACCGACGCGATCTGCATGATCTGTTCCTGATAGACGATAATGCCGTACGTATCGGCGAGAATCTCCTTCAGGTTGGGGTGGGGGTACTCCACCTCCACCAAGCCGTGCTTGGCGCGAATGAACTGCGGAATGAACTCCATCGGACCGGGCCGGTACAGCGCGACCGCGGAGACGATGTCCTCGAACGAGGACGGCTTCATCTCCTTGAGCACGCGGCGCATTCCCGTGGACTCGAGCTGGAAGA
>NZ_JBEPYQ010000163.1:0-7451 GCF_041641335.1 Cohnella sp.
CAGGCTCGGAGACCGCTCCTCCAGGAAGGAGAGCAGCTGCATCGTGAAGTTTTCCGGGAAGACGGCGAAATCCGATTTATAGTCCGACGCCACGTCGACGTAGTGCTCGCACTGCGTGGCGAACTCCTCGAAGGAGTCGATCTTCTTCATCATGTACTGGACGACGCAGATTCGGACCGGGAAAGACATTTTATAATGCAGCTTGTCGATGCTTGGCTTGTATTCGATATTATTCCATTCCAGCAGCGCGGCGTAATTCTTGGAATCGGCGTCGTCGGACAAGTAGCCGGTAATGATCCGTTTCAGCGTGAACCCGTTCATCATCTGGAACGTCAGCACCGGATCGTAGATGTTCTGCTGCAGCACCTCTTCGGCGTACTCCCTGGGCGTCATGCGGTCGCTGTAATGGTGATAGCCGGGAATGCGCCCGCCGACGATGATGCTCTTCAAGTTCAGATGCTCGGCCAGCCGCTTGCGCGCCTCGTAGAGCCTTCTGCCGATCTTCATGCGCCTGTAGTCGGGGTGCACCATAACCTCCATCCCGTACAGGTTGCCCCCGCGCGGATTATGATTGCGAATATATCCCTTGTCCGTAATCTCGGTATACGTATGCTGCTCGAAATAATCGTCGAAGTTCACGATCAGGCTGGAGCAGGAGCCGATGATCTCTCCGTCGAGCTCGACGCAGATTTGCCCCTCCGGAAAAATGCGCACGTGACTCTCCAACTGCTCCGGCAGCCAAGGCGACATATTCGGAAAACAGCTGCTTTGAAGCTCGATGATTTTGGCGAAGTCCCGGCGCTCGATAGTGCGGATGATGACCTTTTTCTCGAATTGAGAGAGTGGATCGGTTGCCATGAGGTTGTGCCTCCAAATCGAACGTTTGCCTCTATTGTACCATGACATCGACCCTCGTATAATCCGGCCCCTCCGCGATTTTGCACTTTGTTTGGCGAATAACCACTACCTTTGTCACCCCCGCAGGGGGATGCGAACGAATCTCGAATAGGGTTAAAAAAGAACATTGCGATTGGAGCGAATGCGATGCGTAACCTGAAAACGAGAGAAGCGGCGGAACGTCTCGGAGTAAGCCAGACGACCGTCAAGCGCTGGGCATCTCATTACCCCTCTTCCTTCCGTAAAGACCCGCTGGGACACTATGTGTTCTCTCAGCGCGAGTTCGGCCTGCTGGAATATATCAAGAGCCAGATCGAGGGAGGACGCACGCTGGAACAGATCTCCCTTCCCGAGCCCCCCGCTCCGGCGAGTACGCCCGCGGCCTCTCCCGTCGCCGAGCCTTTCTCCGAAGGCAAGAGGGAGCTGCTGCTGCGCATCTTCGAGGTCGAGCGCTCCCTTGATCAGAAAGCGGACGAAGTCGTCTCCGCCCAAGTGCGCCAGCACCGCGCCGAGTTGGACGAGCTGCGCCGCACCCTCGTTCAGCTTGCCGCGGCCGTAGAGACGCTGGAGAGCCGGGCGGCGGCAATGACGGCGGCGGCCAGGAGCGAAGAGCTTCGCCTGCCTTCCGTCCAAACTCCTGTCCAGCCGGCTTCCCTGCCAGAAAGAAAAAGGAAACTGTTCCGAACCTTCTTCTAGAGGTTGTTCCGAGGACGAGCTTCCGACAAAAAGATTTAAAAACCGCGCCGAAATCCTCTAACTTTTTTCCCTCTCTTACGTCTAATAAGATAACCAAAGAGAACGGACAGCGTTATCGGTCGGCGCGCTCGGGGATGGGGATCCCAGTCGCGCCGGCCATCCCCGAGCGCCCCTCTTTTGTGGTTGGGATGAGGAAATGTGGAGGATAAGGCCATGTGGGGAAAACGACTAATTTCTGGGCGCGTTTGTCTTAGCGCGCTCTGTATCGCGATGCTGTGGGCGGCTCTTGCCGGATGTTCCCCGTTCCGGGAGTGGCAGGCCGTCGGTCTGACGGGAGGCGGCTCCGCCGATGCGGCGGCGATCGCTCCCGAGGCGACACCCGGCGAAGAAACGGCGGTTCTCGCGGAAGCGACGCCGGGGACGACGTCGCCCGATGCGGAGACGGCCGTCCAGCCCCCGAAGCAGGGCGGAAAACCGCTTCCTTCGCCGAATAAGCCGCAGGAAGACACCAAGCCGCGTCCCCGCGTCGCCTTGACGTTCGACGACGGTCCGGACAACAACTATACGGTGCGCATCCTCGATATTTTGAAGGAGTACGACGCCAAAGCGACTTTCTTCCTCGTCGGCACCCAAGTCAAGAAGTATCCGGACGTCGCCAAACGCATCGTCGAAGAAGGCCACGCCGTAGGCAACCATTCCTGGTCCCACGGCGACCTGACGAAGCTGTCCGTCAAGCAGCGGGCCGAGCAGATCGACAAAGCCCAGCAGATCATCGAAGAGGCGACCGGCACGCCCCCTCGCTTGATGCGGGCCCCTTACGGCGCCGTGTCGAAGGACGTGCTGGCGACGATCCACGACGACCGCATGAAGCATGTCGCCTGGACCGTGGATACGAAGGACTGGGCGGGAAGCTCCGTCGAGGATATGTACAAGAACGTCATGGCGAATACCAGCGACGGCGGGATTATTCTGATGCACTCCTTCGGAGGACGCAAGAACGCGCTCGAGCATACGGTCAAGCTGCTGCCCAAGATCATCGAAGATCTGCGGGCGAAAGGCTACGAGCTCGTGACGGTCGAAGAGATGATCGATTCCGGCGTGTACAAAGCCTCGGCGATTAAATAACGAATAGGGAGCCGTTCCCGGGTCGATTCAGACCCGAGGACGGCTCCCTATTTCGATAGGTAGTTCAAAAAGTTCGCTTTTGATCACGCAGCCTCTCGGGAAGCAGACTCGACGTCGCGCACTTATATACGTAGATTCGAGTCCGATACAGATCCCCGCACGTGATGACCCGCTCCGGCTGCCAGTCCGGCAGCGCGAAGCAGACGCTGACGACGAACGCACCCGGACTGAGCTGCTCCGCCAGCAGCGGGGAGAGACGTTTCATCGCGCCCGGGTACAGATAGCAGACGACGGCTCTCGCCTCCCGATAGGAGACGTCGTAGATATCTCCCTTGCGGAATGAGACGGAGAACCCGTCCGCATCGCCCGCTCTCCTCTGCTTCCGCGCAGCCAGCCAGGCCGCAATCTTCGACGCGGCAAGCGGGAGCGGCGAATTCTCCACTCCCTCTACCCTCCAACCTTTGCAGCGCTTTCCGAGATGGATGCCGAGCGTCCCCCATCCCGATCCCGACTCCACGAGCAGGCCGCCTTCCCCCGTTCGGTTCAATTCCTCGGCTACCGCTCTCCGTACGAGATACGACGAAGGCATCGGCGTAATGCCGTTGCGCCAGCTCGTCCACACGATCGAGGCCGCGGCCGGCAGAGCCGCCGCAATCGTCAGGGCGGTAAGCGCTCCGTAAATATCGATGAATGCCGTGTACGACAGCAGGATCGAAAGCGGGTGATCGATTAGACCGAGTTTTTGGAACAAGCTGAACAACGGAATCAGCGTAGAATGGACCGGAATCATGAGCCCGACCATGAACAACGAATACGTACGACATTGGCCGTTTTCATCGATTAACCTCTCCTGGTTGTATATAGGGATATTGATATCCGTTAAATCCGGCAGGTTTAAGGTTACGTCGCACGATCCAAGAACAAGTTACTTCTTTTTCTTGTAAGCTTGCGCCGCCTTCTCCATCTCCTCAGCAGCTTGGGCTGGCGTCCACTCGTTCAAAGCTACCTTGTCCTGCGCCTCGAACAACTTCTGAACTACTTCCTGCGGAAGCGCTTGATCGGTGATCAAAAATCCCCCATCCATTGCTGTCTCCAGCAGCAGCTGCACATGCGGGGATTTGGAGGAATTCTTGGTGCTCAGAGTTGCTGGCGTGCCGTAGGAGTCTAAATATTTATTGATGACATCAACGCTCGTCAGATACTCGCCAAGCTTGATGGCCGCCTCCTGCTTGGCGGGAACGCTCTCTACGTTGATTTGGAACATATCGGCGAACAGGGAAGGACGCCTTGGCGTCCAGTCGGACGGAAACGGAAAGACGTCGAATTTTGTGTTGTCGAAGCCTTCGCTGTTAATCGTTACGTCAAACCAGGTTCCTTCATAGATCATTCCCGCCTGCTCCTGAAACAACAGATCATCCGTCTCCGCCGGATCAAGATACGAGTATCCCTTTGGGAAGTATCCCTTATCCGTATATTCCTTCAGCTTCTCAAATGTCATGACGACGGCTGGATCGTTCCAGGAAGCAGACAGTGCATTCAGCTTGTCATGCAGCTCCGGCCCGGCAAAATGTTCCAGCAACTGCTCAGTGACGCGCATCGTGTGCCAGCCTCCCTTGCTTCCGAATGCAAGTGGAATAACACCTGCGTCCTTCAGCGTCTGAAGTTGGGATTCAAATTCGGCAAACGTGGACGGTGCCTTCAGCCCTGCTTTCGCGTACACGTTTTTCGAATACCACATGCCAAGAACATTTACGTGAAAAGGTATACCCGTTATCTTGTTGCCGAATGTCACCATGTCAAGCGCTGCCTTGCTGTAAGTTCCGGACCAGTTATGATTTGAGGCAACTTGTGTCAGATCCATCGACAAGCCGTACTCTGGATAGAAAGAACCGAGTGTTCCACCCCAAGTAAACCAGATGTCAGGAAGCGTCTTTGAGCTGGCCGCCACTTTTAAAGTCTCTTTGATCGGATCTGTATCGTACAGGGTCAGTTCAACTTCGATATTCGGATATTGCAACTTAAAATCGTCAATGGCATATTTTACCCATTCTGCGTTCAGCGTCCAAAAAGAAATCGTTACCTTTTCTTCGGTTTCGTTCTTGCCGTCCGATCTTCCCGCATTCGTGAAGCCCGCACCGCCGATTTCGCGTCCGGCGCAACTTGCTGCCAACAGCGAGAAGATCAGAATAAATATCCATCCCCACGTCCATTTTTTCATATCGGTAACCCTCCATGATTTTTTCCCTGCTAGATTCTCGTCTTCCGCCTCGAAGTTTCTATTCGGGAACCTTCCTATGAGCTTTCTCCCTTTCATTCTAGCTACATTATAATGGCGGTTGGCAGGCGTGGGGATAAAAGTTTTCGGCTATGACGGTTAAGTTTTATAATAAAAAATGAAGACCGGTTAGATCGCTCTAACCGGACTCCCCTTTCCGCTAATGCGGTACTAATTGCATGAAGTCCCTATTCATTCATTTTCGTTAGTCGTACAGCCATATACGGCCGACCCGGCAGCTCCACGCGGAATATTCCTTCATATACACCTTCTTGTCGTGTAACCGTCATATTCCAGGTATCGATCACATCGACATGATATTGAATGCCCGGCTTCATTCGGTACACCTTGAAACGCGGCTGATTGAAACCGTAATAATGCAGGATATACTCGTCTCGAATGCCGGCTGAAGGGGCGTCCCATGCGCCGGGAATCGGATTCCATCCATGAGCAGGTCCTTCTTCCATGAGGGTCTTTAGGAATTCGATCCTTTTGGGGCTGGCCCCGTGCAAAATGCCTCCCTTTGACCACCAGAGGATGTCTTCGTCGTGCACATATGTTTCTCCGTGCCCTACATATCCTCCGCGAATCGCCCCCTCCCAGAATCTCCGAACCATCTCCTCGCCGGTGATGTTCCCCCAACCGGCATCGATATCCCCTTCATACGCGCATTCGTCTATGACAATTGGCTTATTCCAACGGTCACGCCATTCGTTCGTGCTTTCGGCTGTCTTATACAAATCGATTCGCTGAATACTGCAATGCGTGACCCATGAACGTTCGTAGTCATAAAACGTCAACCCATTGTGGATGGATATCAGATGATTATATGGATCGTTCGCCTTGATGATGCTTGCAAACCGCTCCCAATCTTCCTCGCGCTTGGCCCACATGAAGTCATACTCATTGGCTAATGACCACCATACATTACGATATGCCGCTAACCGGGCAACCATATAGTTCAAGTAGCGGTCGTCGACACCCTTCTTCATTTCCTGAAATCCCCACCGGTCGTACGGATGGAAAAGAATGAGATCGGCTTCAATGCCCAGATCGCCAAGTTGTTCGATACGTTGTTCAAGATGTCTAAAAAAAATCGGATTCAGCCGGGTAAAATCCCATCCATCTTGCAGAGAACCTTCAAAGGGATAATGCTCCGGCTCGTTGGAATTATACGCATACGACTTCGGAAACACACACATACGGATTTTATTGAACGGCGATGCCGCCAGCGTATGTAATGTTTCTTCCTCGAGCTGTTCGCCTTGATGAGTCCAGGCATAACATGTCGTTCCTACGGGGATGTACCGGGTGCCGTCTTCATAACTAAAGTGAAACGTGTCCTTGACCCTAACCGGACCATGGTTCCAATCCCTCGTTTCGGAACAGTAAAATTCCCCTTGAATGCCATCCAAAGATCGTGCATTGCTGTATGTTCGATACAACCACATACCGTAAGTGTCCGGCATGAAACGGATGCGATAGATCCCTTCACCGTCATAAAATCCAGGTACCCTCAATGTACATTCGCCATGCGTAAATTCTGCATGCAGCGTAACATCGGTAAAGGGGTTGCCAAGTGCGGGACCGTGTAACGTGAATTCGAATACGTCCCATCTTCCTCCACGCCTGGTCATGCTTACCGGTGCGGAAGCGCGAACGACACTCTCATCCTCGGCAACCTCAAGTGGTGCAATTTCTCCAGAGTCTTCTTCCAGGACTTCAACGTCGGCGAGTTCCGCCAGGAGCGCTACAGCTCTTTCGGGTAGAAATCCCCATTCATCATTGGAATGAATCACTTTACCGAGTGTTTGCCATTTTAGAAAATCTAAGTGCGCCGATCCTGCAAGTTCAGGTAGATGGCGATTGAAAATAAGGGATGTCTGTTCGTTCTTTAATAGTTCACCAATGCGAGATTCCTCCGAGAATTTCAAGTCGTATCCTCCCACTATAAAGTAATGTTTTCTCCTGTTTTCTCGCTAATTCGCAGTATTTCAACTTCGACAATTGATGAGGCGTTGGTGGAGAAGGTGATCTGCACCAAGATTTTCTGTAAGAGCGTAGGCGGGAACAGAGTTTGGGATCGTTTTGGTTCCAAAACTGTGAGATGGTGAATATGATCGCACAGTGGATCTCCACATTCGCCCTTGGGGTTTACCCTCCCATGTCACGCTGGGTCTATGCCCTTACATTCCTTCGTTCTACCTCTCAAGGGGTGGATGCCGATTCTTGCTCCTCTGCGGGGTCGTTGCCCTTATGGATTGTTTTCTTCGGCTTCTCCGGTGCTTCCGTTGTCAGAGTTGTTTTCCTTGAATTCGCGTTATCCAGGTTCGTGCTTCTTTGCTTAAGCTGCCATTTGCTGCATCTGAGAATGTCGAACCGGCCCGATTACGTCTGCAGCGTTGTATTCCCTCTGTTTGGTCCCCAGCGTATGCAAGACCCGAATCAACTTCCCGCA
>NZ_JBEPYQ010000164.1:0-7353 GCF_041641335.1 Cohnella sp.
GATAATAGGGTAATTCCATCTCGGGGTGGAGCAGATCGCCCCAATCGTTGTTAAATAGAACGGCCATGCCAAGCTTGTCTCCTCTCTAGAAAATGTCCAGCGCGATCGGACAATGGTCGCTGCCCAGAATATCACAATGGATGGAGGCATCCTTGATCGAAGGAGCCAACCGGGCCGAGGCGATAAAATAGTCGATTCTCCAGCCGACGTTCCGCTCCCGGACGCCCGGCATGTTCGACCACCAGGAGTAGACGTCGGTCCGCTCGGGATGCAGATGCCGGAACGTGTCGACGAAGCCGGCGTTCAGCAAACGGGTCATCTTCTCCCGCTCTTCGTCGGTGAAGCCGGAATTGCCGCGGTTCGATTTGGCGTTCTTGATGTCGATCTCCTGGTGGGCGACGTTCAAGTCGCCGCAGGCGATGACCGGCTTGCGCTTGTCCAGCTCGGACAAATAGTCGCGGAACCGATCCTCCCAATCGAGCCGATAATCCAGGCGCGACAAGTCCCGCTTGGCGTTCGGCGTATAGACGGTCACGAGGAAGAACTCCTCGAACTCGAGCGTAATGATCCGCCCCTCCGGCTCCGAATCCTCTTCGATGCCGTAGCGCACGGACAGCGGCTTGATCCTCGTCAGGACAGCCGTGCCGGAATAGCCTTTCTTCTCCGCGTAGTTCCAATACTGCTCGTACTCTTCTCCGATGGCGAGAGACAGCTGGCCTTCCGACAGCTTCGTCTCCTGCAGGCAGACGATGTCGGCGTCGACTTCCCGGAAGTAGTCGAGAAACCCTTTATTCACGCAAGCCCGCAATCCGTTAACGTTCCAAGATACCAATTTCATGTGCGCCTGCCCCTTTTCCGAATCCTTTTTTACCAGTGTATCATAGATTGGCTTTGGGACCGACTTCCGGATTGTTTTTTGTTCCGAAACTGGCTATCCTTAAAGAGGATTCGCTCGGACGAAAGCGGCGGATAAGAACCTTTCCAACCTACTAAATAATCAGGATAAGAGATGACATATGACTATCGGATTTTTCGATTCGGGAATTGGCGGATTGACGGTGCTGGCGGAGTCGTTGAGACGGCTTCCCGCGCAAGATTACGTCTATATGGCGGATACGCTTCACGTGCCTTACGGGCCAAAATCGCAAGAGGAAGTCAGGGACTACGTGCTGGCTGCGATAGAGACGATGATGGGAGAGGGGATCGAGGCGCTCGTCATCGCGTGCAACACGGCGACGAGCATCGCGGTGAACGAGCTGCGCGAGCGTTACGACATTCCGATCGTCGGCATGGAACCGGCGGTCAAGCCGGCGGTGGAGATGAATCGCGCAACCGGCAAGAGGGTGCTTGTCTTCGCGACCCAGCTGACGCTCGGCATGCCGAAGTATTATGCGCTCGTCTCGCGGGTGGACGAAGAGGGGATCGTCGATTCTCTGCCCCTTCCGGAGCTTGTCCGCTACTGCGAAGACTTGCAATTCGACAGGGCCATTCTGGGAGACTACTTCCGCGGGAAGCTGGCGGATTACGATCTCGACCGCTACGGCATCGTCGTTCTGGGCTGCACTCATTATCCGTACTATCGCAACATTCTTCGCGAATTGCTGCCTCCGCACATCGAGATCGTGGACGGCAACGCCGGGACGATCCGCCGGCTGGCCTCGCTGCTGAGCCGTTACGGGGTTGTAGGGGGACGAGGAAGCGGGCAAGTCAAGTTCATGTGCACCGATAACGACCCGGCCTACATCGACAAGATGCAGACCGCGCTGCAATGGCTTCGCGATAATCATCTATAGAAGGACAGCAAGCAGGCCGCCCGGACTCTCGGCAAGAGTCGGGCGGCCTGCTTGCTGTCCTGACCCTTAGGGCTGAGCTTCTGTCAAATAGCGGGATTCCAACCGATCCGAAGGCATCGGCGGATCGATCATAAAGCCTTGCACGATATCGCAATTCATCGTTCGCAGCGTCTCCAGCTGTTCGGCGGTCTCCACTCCTTCCGCGATGACGCGAAGGTCCATGCCGTGGGCCATGTCGATGATCGCCTTCGTGATGACGGCGCTTTTGGCGTCGCTGGTAAGCTCTCTGACGAAGCTCTTGTCGATCTTCAGAATGTCGATGGGAAACTGCTTCATATATCCGAGCGCCGAATAGCCCTTGCCGAAGTCGTCGATGGCGATCCGGAACCCGATCGATTTGAACTTCCTCAGCACGGGGAGCACGGCTTCGATGTTGTTCATGCTGCTGCTCTCGGTAATCTCGATAACGATCTGCTCCGGGGCGCAAGGCGTGCGGCGCACGATATCCTGGACGGACGAGACGAGATCGGGCGCCTGGAACTGTCTCGCCGACAGGTTGACGGCGACCAGCGGGACCGATTTCCCGTCCGCCCTCCATTGACACACTTGCTTGCAGACCTCCGCGAGCACCCATTTGCCGATCTCCATAATGCTGCCGGTCTCTTCCGCGATCGGAATGAACTCGCCCGGAGGAACTTGGCCAAGCGTCGGATGGTTCCAGCGGAGCAGAGCTTCCATGCCTTCCATTCGTCCCGTGATCGCGTTGACCTGGGGCTGGTAGTGCACGTTCAGCTGATGTTTATCGATAGCCCATCGCAGCTCGTTTTCCAGAGTGAGCTTGCGGTGGAAGGTGTCCCGGATGCCCGAGTTGAACAATTGGAAGCCGGTCTTCCGGATTTTGGCCTCGTACATGGCGAGATCGGCCTGCTTCACCAAATTTTCGAAATCCGTCCCATGCTCGGGGGACAGGCATATTCCGATGCTGGCATTGATGTAGAGTTCATTGTCGTCTACGACGAAAGGGTGCTTCATGGCGGAGATCAGACGCTTCGCGTAGGCAATGGCATCGTCGCGAGAGGGTCGATTCCGCTGGACGAGAATGAATTCGTCCCCTCCGAGCCGGGAGACGATGTCCTCTTCCGATGCGGTCGAGCTCAACCGTCCCGCCACCTGCTGCAGCAGCCTGTCGCCCACGTTGTGGCCGAGCGAATCGTTGACCGTCTTGAAGCGGTCGAGATCGATGAAGAAGACGGCCATTTTGCCGGTTTCTCCAGCCGCTTCCCGGACCAGCTCGTACAGCAGCGTACGATTGGGAAGGCCGGTCAGCTTGTCGAAGTGGGCCAAATATTTCAGATGTTCCTCGGATTGCTTGCGTTCCGTGATGTCCGTGAACATGCCGATGTAGTTCGTGATCAGGCCTTGTTCGTCCTTAAGCGTCGTAATGGAGAGCCATTCGGGATACACCTCCCCGTTCTTGCGGCGGTTCCAGATTTCTCCCTGCCAATGGCCGGCCGAATGGATTCTCTCCCACATGCGGATGTAGAAATACGGATTCTGGATGCCCGAATGCAGCAGGCGCGGCGTGTGCCCGACCGCTTCCGCCTCCGTGTAGCCGGTCACGGCCGTGAAAGCCTGGTTAACGGATAAAATCCGTAGCTGCTTGTCCGTAATCATGATGCCTTCGCTGGCATTGCTGAATACTTGCGCGTGCAGGCGGAGCTTGGAGAGCGTATCCTTGCGGGTCGTCATGTCCGAGAACAGGCCTACGTAATTGATCAGAGCGCCTTGGTCGTCTTTTACGGAGCTGATGGAGAGCCATTCGGGATACACTTCGCCGTTTTTGCGGCGGTTCCAGATCTCTCCCTGCCACTTGCCGTCCTTATGGATGCACGCCCACATGTCCACGTAGAAATCGGCGTCCTGCACGTTCGATTTCAGCAGGCGCGGCGTGCGGCCGGCCACTTCCTCTTCGGCGTATCCGGTAATGGCGGTGAAGGCGGGGTTCACGCTGACGATTCGGGAGAAGCAATCGGTGACCATGATGGCTTCCTGCGAATCGCGAAAAATTCTGGCGTAAGGAAGCGCCAGATGGTCGGGTATCGAATGAAGGTTACGGGTATAGGAGTGTCGATTCATGATAGAGCCCCTCTCTGCTGTTCTCCCCCGCGCAGCCGATCAGATCAGAATCCCGGTCAGACGAAAACGTTCCCGCAGCGAAGCCGGAACGTCATGGAAGGAGACGCTCGAGTTGTTGTCGTTTGCGATCTTTTTGACGGCCAGCAGCAGTCCGAGTCCCGAGCTGTCCATTTCCGTTACTTCACCGAGGTGAAAGGCGATGTCTACGAAGCTCGTCTGAATAAGCGGGAACAGCTGCTGGCGAATCGAGGTCGCTTCCTTGACGCCGATCGCTCCGGTCAGAATGACGGTAATCCGTTCTTCCCGGGCGGTAATCTCAAAGCACATTCGCACACCTCCAAATAAGCGGAAACGGTCATACCTACCTATACCGTAAATTCCATTATCTTTCTGTGACAATTGTCACAACGTGTCGAATCGCTGGCCGCTGTACGGCGAAAATCATGCTCTCTCCCAGCGCGATCGAATTGACGAATTCGAGAAGTTAATGGATGATATTCTTATTTATTGCGAAAAAAAGGAGGTTTCCCCGTGGAGGAGCTGCTGAAGCCGGACGGCTTCGAGAGCGAGCTGCTGTTCGTGCTTCCCGATTATCTGCAGAAGGAGTTGGCGGAGGCGCAATTGACACGGCAGCTGTTCATCAGCGATATCGGTTACTTCCCGCGTGCGCGCTATCATTATCGGGAAAGAGCCGAAGGCAGCGACGCGCATATCGTCCTGCTCTGCGCCGACGGGGAAGGCGAGATCGTACTGACCGGCAGCGGTGTCAGAACGAAGCTGACCGCTCGCCATCTGTACGTGATCCCGGCCGATACGCCGCATCGTTACGGTGCTTCGGAGCGGGATCCATGGAGCATATACTGGTTTCATGTGAAAGGAGAGCACGCCGCCGCGCTGATCGCTCAGTACGAGTTGGACCGGGGGCCGCTGCCGCTGCCGATCGGGGTGTACGCCGAATTCGTCGAGACGTTTCGGCAGTGCTACGACATGCTGGCGGAGCGTGCGTACGCGACCGGCGCGCACGTCCACGTGAGCCAGGCGATCCGCCATCTGCTCAGCGGGATCGGCATCGCCACGGAGTCCGCGGCGCGGGAGCGAAGAAGGGACGGCGGCTTGGAGAAGGCGCTTCGCTATATGGCCGACCGCACCGCGGAGTCGATCGCGCTGTCCGAGCTTGCCAAGCACGCGGGCGTATCCAAGCAGCATCTGATCTATCTGTTCAAGCAGGAGACGGGTTTTCCGCCGATCGAGTACTTCCTGCGGATGAAGATGCAGCGCGCCGCGCGGCTGCTCGACCTGACCGACCTGGGCATTAAGCAGATCGCGGCTTCCGTCGGCCTGTCGGACCCTTATTACTTTTCGCGGCTGTTCAAGCAGATGATGGGGTTGTCCCCCACGAAGTATAGACAGATCCCGAAGGGTTAAGCAGTTCAAGAAATCCAAAGAAGGGGGATAAGCGAATGAATCCGGTAAAAGTGATGCTGGTGGACGACGAGGTGCTGGCGATCGAGCATATGCGCGGGTTGATCTCCTGGCAGAGCCTCGGCTACGAGATCGCCTGCACGGCCACAAGGCCGGCGGAGGCGCTGCGGCTTGCCAGAGAGCACCGTCCGGAGCTGGTGATCGCGGACATCGTCATGCCCGGCATGGACGGCCTGGCGCTGAGCAAGGCGCTGCTGGAGGAAGGGACGGCGCTGAAAATCGTGCTGCTCACCTCCTACAAGGAATTCGAGTACGCCAAGGAAGCGCTCAAGC
The DNA here is from genome assembly GCF_041641335.1 of Cohnella sp. Lineage (NCBI taxonomy): Bacteria > Bacillati > Bacillota > Bacilli > Caryophanales > Paenibacillaceae > Cohnella > Cohnella sp. Next base: position 5,685 of record NZ_JBEPYQ010000164.1, read on the forward strand.
TGGGCGTGGCAAACTACTGGGTCAAGCACGAGATGGACGCCGAGACGGTCAAGCGCGAGCTGGGCGGCTTGAGGGAGGAGATCGAAGGCGAGCGCCGGGCGCGCAAGCACGATCGGGGCCGGCTGCTCGTCGACTGGCTGGGCGGACGGACGCTGACAGACGAGCAGTGGCGGACGGCGACGGTCGGGGGCGGCGAGAGGTACGATCGGCTCCAACTGCTGGTGCTGCAGCCGGATCGGCCTTTCCCGGTGCTGCCCGCAGCGACCCGGACAGCGGACGAGCTGCCTGCGGAATGGCCGGTGGACGAAGAGGAAGGGCTGCTGGCGGCGGTCCGGTTTCTGGGCGGACATTATGTGCTGGTGTATGGCGATAACGCGGTTCGCGGCGAAGGGAAGATGCGGGAGGAACTGGAGCGGAAAACGGCGGAGGCTGTGCGGACGCTGGAGAAGCTGGCCAGATCGACCGTATCGGCGGCTCTGGCGTACGGATTGGCGAGCCGGACGGACGTGCCGCGCAGACTGGGCGAAGCGATGAAGCTGCTGGAGCTGGCGATCTTCCTTGGGCCGCGCTGCCTGCTGCGGCTCAACGATGTGCGGCGCGAGGAGGATACGGCCGCATCCCCGTGGGCGCGGGAAGACGATGCGGCGGCCGTTCGGGGACTGCTCGCGGAGCGCAAAATCAAGGAGGCGGCCGAAGCGCTGGCGGCTGCGTTCGAGCGGGCGGCGGAGGCGCGGGACGTTGACGGCTTCGCCGATCTGTGCCGGCAGACGGTCGCCGCGCTGAACCGGAGCCGCGCCCAGGCCGGTCTGCCGTCGCTCTCGGAAGCGCGGGAGGAGGAGCAGGCGGAGTGGACTTCGCTTGAAGGCATTCTCGCCTGGTTCCAAGCGGAGCTGGATCGGTTGCCGGCAGCGGATGCGGACAGGCCCGCCGCGTCGCGCAAGGTGCGCCAGGCGCTCGATTATCTGGAGATGAACTACGCCGACCCGGACGTCGACGCCGACGCGGTCGCGCGGGAGATCGGAATCAGCCGCGACCATCTCCGCCACGTGTTCAAGGAGGAGACGGGCAAGACGGTGCTCGACCGGCTGACCGACATTCGCATGGAGCGGGCCAAGCGGCTGCTCGACGAAGGCGCGCTGAAGGTGTACGAGATCGCCGAGCGCGTCGGCTACCGCAACGGGCAATATTTCAGCCAGGTGTTCCGCAAGACGATGGGCATGACCCCGCTCGATTACATGGAGAAGCGCAGGTGAATCGGGGATGCGCATGAAGATCCGCACCAAGATTATCGCCAGCACGGTGCTCGTCGTCTCGCTCTCGCTGATCGTGAGCGGTTTTTTCATCTACGATTACGCCAAGGGCATCATTCGCGAGCAGTCGATCAAGGACAGCCGGACGAAGCTGGCGCAAATCTCGTTCCAGCTCAAGAAAATCCAGGAGCAGGTCGTCAAGACGGCCGAATACATCGTTTCCGACGAGGAGATGACCGAGCTGATCTATGCGCCGCCGAGCGCGAGCGTGGAGGAGAATTATTTTCGTAAACAGGCGGTCCAGGAGAAGCTCGGCCGGTTCGTGGCGCTCAGCAACTTCATTCTGAATGTCGTCATCGCCCCGCCGAACGGGGAAACCTATTCGAACTACGCCGGCTATGAGGACTATTTCGCGGACT
>NZ_JBEPYQ010000165.1:0-7264 GCF_041641335.1 Cohnella sp.
TCTTGGCTCATTTGCAGCTCGAAGGCGTATCTTTTCATCTTGCCGGCAGCGGCGGCCGCTTGCTCCAGCCACTGCTCGGCGGACGGAACTCCCTTGGCGGCCGTGGCCGGCGGAACCGGCTCGGCCTCTTTGTTCCCGGCGGCGCAGGACACGTGCAGCAGCGCCAACGCGCCGATAGCGATTGCGGATGCCACCTTGCGCCATGCCGCCGGCAGCGGATTGCTCCTCATCATTTGCCAACCTCCCGATACGGATAACGCTCTGACCGAATGCGCACAATGACCTCGAAGAGAGGAGGGATTGCCCATGGAAAACCAATCGCATAGAGGCAATTACAAAGGCACGACGCGCATGAAAGCGGAAAATCAGGACATGGCCTTCGTCAACGACACTTTGGAGAACACCAAATCCGTCGCCCCCGTGCCGAAAGCCAAGAAGAAAACCGACTGACTCAAGCCGCAACGCCCGCCCCCTGAAAACGAACGGCCCGGATATCCGGCATTCCGCCCGAGGCGGCCTCCGTATATCCGGGCTGTTGCGCGTCCTTCTGCCCTTAGCTTATCCAGCAGGGCGAAGATCAACGCATCCGCCTTCGCCGCCCACAGAGGGAATAAATATTACATCCCGGGATTTTCCACCGGAACATCTCGGCGATTTCTGCGTCTAAATAAATACTTAACTGCAAGGAGGAATAGACGATGCGAAGCAAGTATCCGCTTCTGGCCGCGGTTCTTCTCGCTGTCCTATTGGCTGGCTGCGGAGCCAACGCCAATAAGAACGGGGCAACCGATGCTCCGATAACTTTCCCGCCCACCTCATCCTTGGGGAGCGAACCTACAATGATTGCGAGCGGAGAGCCGTCAGCCGAACCGAGCGGCGAGACCCCGTCTTCGAATAACGAGCAGCCCTCCGATGCCCGAGTCAAGGAGCTTGCGCTCGAAACCGTCGGTTACTTGAGGGAAAGAGACCTCGGCTCTCTGATCACCTTGATCGATCCGGACAAAGGCGTGCGCTTCTCTCCGTATCCTCACGTGAACGTCGATACCGACCTCGTGTTCAAGCCGGACGAATTCCCGACCTTCAAGGATATGAACAAGCTGAAGTGGGGCGAGGCGGACGGCAGCGGAGATCCGATCGAGCTTACTTTCAGAGACTATTACGAGCAGTTCGTCTATACGAAGGATTTCGCGGATGCCCCTCAAGCGAACGTCAACCGCATCGCGGGCACGGGCAATGCGCTGTTCAACGTTCCGGAGGTCTATCCCGGCGCTACTTACGTGGAATTCTACTTCCCCGGATTCGACAAGGAGCTGAACGGCATGGATTGGCAGAGCCTCGTGCTCGTATTCACGCCCGCCGGGGACGATTGGCATCTTGCCGGCATCGTTCACGGGCAATGGACGATCTGAATGACAATAAAGGTTGAACGGCCGGGACTTCTCCCTAACCGCTCAACCTTTTTTTCATGTTATACCGCCAACGCCTTGCCTTGCTCTCCCGAATTTCCGCCGCCGTACTCCTTGCGATACGCGATCAGGAAGTAGACGAACGTCATGACGGCGAACAGCGCGAAGAAGGCGAGCAGAATCAGCGCGTTATCCCACATGAAAGCATAATCCCCGCTGGAGATGACGGCTTTCAGACCGGATACCGAATAAGTCATCGGCAGCCACGAGCTCGTCGTCTGCAGCCAGCCCGGGATCAGTTCCAGCGGGAACGTGCCGGCCGAGCTCGTCAGTTGGAAGATCAGAATGACGATCGCGACGAACCGTCCCGGATGCTGCAGCACCGTAACGAGGAACTGAATCAGCGCCATGAAGGAGACGCTCGTCAGGATCGTAAACAGGAAGAACAGCGGCAGGCTCTGCACCTCCAAGCCCAATCCGTACAGCAGCACCAGGTCGGCGATGACCGCCTGAGCGACGCCGATCAGCACCATCGTCAGCAGCTTGCCGACGAACCAGCTCCAGCCGCTCGCCGGCCGGTTGGCCGGCTCCTTCACCGAATAGACGATCGTCAACAGCAGCGCCCCGACGAACAAACCAAGCGAGATGAAGTACGGAGCAAAGCCCGTTCCGTAGTTCGGAACTTCCGTCGACTTGACGACGTCGAGATTGACGGGATTCGCGAACATGTCGACGACGGTGTCGCCGCCGTTGATCCCCGCCGTCTTCTCGGCCGCTTCGCTGAGCTTGCTCGACAGCTCGCCCGTTCCGTCGGTCAGCTTCAGCAAACCTTCCGCCATCTGCTGCGCGCCTTCGTCCAGCTTGCCCGTGCCTTCCGCGAACTCCCCGACGCCCTTCTGCAAATCGCCGATACCCTGCTTAAGCTGTACAGCGCCTCCGTGCAGCTGCTGCGCCCCTGCCGCCAGATTCCGGCTTCCTTCCGCCGCTTCGCCCAGCTTGCCGCCGAGCTGCTCCAGGCCGCCCGCCAGCTGCGACGCGCCTTCTTTCAGCTTAACCGCGCCAGCCGCCAGTTGCTCCTGGCCTTTCTTGGCTTCGCCGAGACCTCCGGCCAACTGCTTGCTCGCCGCGATCAGACGCTGCATCGCCGCGTCCTCGGCCAGCTCGGGATGCGCCTCGGCGTACTGCGCCAGCCCGGCCGCCAGCTCGCCGGCCCCCGCTTCCAGCTTCGCGGCTCCCACCGCCGACTGGTCCAGCCCCGCGGCCAACTGCGATGCCCCTTGCTCCGCCTGCTTCGTGCCTTGCCCCAGCTGACCTCCGGCTTCCGTCAACTGGGCCAGGCCGCTCGCCAACGATCCGCCTCCCTGCTGCAAGTCGGCCAGCCCCTTCTCCAGCTTCGCGCTTCCGTCGGCCAGTTTGCCGACTCCGTTTCTCATCGTCAAGGAGCCCGAAGCGAGCTTGCTCAAATTTTGCTCCAGCAGCGTCGCCCCGTTCTTCGCGCTGTCCGTGCCGGCGGCGATCTCCGTCGCCCCTTCGCTGGCTTTGCTCAAGCCGTCCGCCAACGTCTCCAATTGCTCGAACACCGTGTGCGTATACGCCTTGGTCACTTCCTGGCTGAGCTCGGTTTTCATTTTCTCGATGGCCGTGTTTCCGATTTGAGCCGCCAGGAAGTTGTAGCTCTCGTTCGGCAGAAACCGGATTTGCGCCGGCGTCGGCTGATCGGTCGTCAGCGTCGCCGTATTTTTCGAGAAGTCCTCCGGAATTTCGATCGCCATGTAGTAGGCATTGTTCTTCAAGCCTTCCAGCGCTTCCGCCTCGTCCACGAACCGGTAGTCGAAATGCTTGCCTTCCTTCAATTTCTCGATAAAGTCCTGCCCGATATGCAGCTCCTCGCCCTCGCGCACCGTCCCTTGGTCCGAATTGACGACCGCGACCGGCAAGTCGACCAGCTTCCCGTACGGATCCCAGAAAGCTCCGAGGAACATGGCGCAATACAGCACCGGCACCGTCAGGATGGCGACTACCGGAATAAGCGCCTTCTTATTCCGGCCGATGCCGGACAACTCTTTCGCAAACTGCTTGATTCCTTTCACGAACAACACCCCTAATCATTATGACTATTTTGTTCATTTGGTCATTTTTCAGCAAAAAAAGAAGACAAGCCTCGTGGGACCTCACTCGTTGGCCAGTCCTCGCAACAGATACAATTGGAACAGCTCCGTAATCTTCTCCTTCTCCAGCGGCTCGTGGGCCGTCTGCCATTCCGACGCCAGCGCCAAGTACAGCTTCAGCATCACGAACGCCGTCACTTCCGGATCGCAGCGTTTCAATTCGCCCTTGTCGATCGCGGCCTGCACCTTGATCTGGATGTAGGACAGAATCGCGCTCTCCAGCCGGTTCAAGCCCTCCAGCGCCTTCGGCGTGCCGATGTCCCGGACTTCGTGGGCCATCTTGACCGCGAGCTGGTGCTTCTCCCTGAAGTCGAGAATCCGTCCGAAGACGCGGTTCAGATTGTCGAAGAAGGAGCCCGCCGGATCGTACTCGGCTTCCGCCACGCGCTTCATCTCTTGAATCAAGCTGTTCATGATCTCGTCGAACAGCTCCTCCTTGTTGTCGAAGAACGTGTAGATCGTGCCCTTGCCGACGTTCGCCAGCTTAGCCACCTGATCCATCGTCGTCGCCTTGTACCCGAATAAGGAGAAAGACTGCGCGGCCGCTTCCACGACCTGCTTCCTGCGATCGATCGCCATTCCCGCTCGCCTCCCTTGCCGCTAAGCCGACAAACTGACTAAAATTCATTTTCGGTCAATCGGTCAGAAAGTATCATATCACGTTCCGGATCGGTTGACAACAACCAAAAACGCCGCAGCTCCCGATAAGGGACAGCCAGCGGCGTTCTCGATTCCAACTTACAGTTGGTTTTGGATTTTCGCTTTCAGGGATTCCTTGCTTTGCAAGCCGACCATTTTGTCGACCGGTTGACCGTCCTTGAACAGGATCAGCGTCGGAATGCTCATGACGCCGAATTGGCTGGCCAGCTCAGGCTCTTCGTCCACGTTAACCTTCGCGATGTTCGCCGTTCCTTTCAATTCCTCGGCCAGCTCCTCCACGATCGGAAGCTGCATTTTGCAAGGTCCGCACCACGGCGCCCAGAAGTCAAGCAAGGATACGCCTTGCGCTACGTTCTCGCTGAAGTTGTCTTTCGTAACCACAACTGCCATAAGACATCTCTCCTATCCTTAATGTATAAGTTGATCCACCTATGATGATCGGGCCTTCTGAATGACCCGCTCCATCCCTTGTCGACCGAACGGACTACGCCTTCGCCATGGCGGTCAGCCTGGACAGCATCTGTCCGATCGTAATCGATTCGAAATACTTCTCAAGCTGCTGATCCGCGCCGCAGAACACCGCGTTCATCACCTCGCCCATGTTCGATCCGACCAGGCAGTCGGATTCGGGGTCCCCGCTGCACCATTTCGGCGCAAGCGAACCCGCGGCCAGGGCCCGATAAACGTCGGCCAGCGTCATGTCTCCCGGCTCCCGGGACAGCTTGTAGCCGCCGCCCGAGCCTTCGCGGGTATCCACGAAGCCATTCTTGCGCAAGCAGCTCATCACCTTGCGGACGCGCACCGGATTCGTGCATACGTTGGTCGCGATCTCTTCGCTGGAAGCCATTCCATCGGGGCGATGCGCCAAGAGGACCAAGCTGTGGACAGCTATGATAAACTCACTGTTCATTCCTTCAGCCTCCCCGGTGATTACTGTAATAATAACAGTTACAGTTGAGGCTGTCAATAGCCGCGCCCGCTCCGTATTATCCCCTGCCAAGCCCAGCTTCTATCCTCGGATGCGCGCGTTCGCGCTCCCTCTAGAAGTCGACATGGTCCGGGTCCTTGCCGAAGCGAAGGTTTTCGTTCAGCCCGTCGATGGCCACGACATCCTCCGGCTCCAGCTCGAAGCCGAACACGTCGGCGTTCTCGCGGATTCGCTCCGGTCTGGACGACTTCGGAATCGTCACGACTCCCAGCTGCAGCTGCCAGCGAATGAGGATTTGCGCCGGCGTTCTGCCGTACTTCTCGGCGAGCCGCGTTATGAGCGGCTGATCGAGTCTGCCCTGCATGAGCGGTCTCCACGATTCCAACTGAATGCCTTCCTTGCGGCAAAAGGCGAACAGCTTTTTCTGCGTCAGCAGCGGGTGCATTTCTACCTGGTTCACCATCGGCTTAATGCGGCAGCTTCCCATCAGATCCTCCAGATGAGAAATGTTGAAATTGCTGACGCCGATCGCCCTTATGAGCCCTTGCTCATACAGATCCTCCAGCGCCCGGTACGTTTCCTTGTATTGGCCGACGACGGGCCAGTGAACGAGGTACAGGTCCGCATAGTCCATGTCCAGCCTCTCCAGGCTTCTCTTGAAGGCGGCTATCGTACTATCGTAGCCCTGCTCGTCGTTCCACACCTTGGTCGTCACGAACACCTTCTCGCGCGGAACGCCCGAAGCCCGCACCGCCCGGCCTACGCTCCCCTCGTTCCCGTACAGAGAGGCCGTGTCGATGCCGCGGTATCCCGCCTGCAGCGCAGCCAGCACCGCATTTTCCGTTTCCTCGCCGTCCTTCGCCCTCCAGACGCCCAGCCCGAGCCGCGGCATCTGCGTCCCGTTCAGCAGCTCGACCGTCGAATCGATCGTCAGTTTCATCTTCGTCCTCCTCGTTGCTCGGTTGTCTTTTCCATAGTATCACGTTGCCTTTCAAACCGTACATTGAATCCGGCCGGACCGTCTGCCATACTAGGGGAAACAGACTCATTCCAATCCGAAGAGGTGTCCGCGATGAAAATAGACGTATATTCCGACATGGTATGTCCCTGGTGCAGAATCGGCAAAAAGAATATGAACGACGCGATCGACGCTTGGCAGGAGCAGACCGGCCAGGAGGTCGAAGTCAGCTACCACGCCTACCAGCTCGACCCGTCGCTGCCGCCGGAGGGACTGCCTTTCAACAGCGTCATGGAGAAAAAAATGGGCGGAGCGGAGCGGCTGCGTCCGATGCTTCAGCGGGTCACCGAGGCCGGCGCCAACGTAGGCGTCACCTTCCATTTCGACAAGGTGGAACGCATGCCGAACACGGTGCTGGCGCACCGGATCACCGCCCTGCTTCCTCAAGAGGACGAAGCGACCTGGATCGAGGCCGTTATGAAAGCTTACTTCGAGGACGGCCGGGACATCGCCAAGCTGGACGTTCTGCTCGACATCGCCGCCGAGCTCGGACTCGACGCCTCCGAAGCCCGGAAGCTGCTCGATAACGGGGAAGGCCAGGAGGACGTGGAGAAAGATATGGCTGCCGCGCAAGGCATCGGAATTACCGGCGTTCCTTTCTTCATCATCGACAACAAGTACGCCCTGTCGGGAGCTTATCCTTCTGCGCAGTTCCTTGAGGCGTTCAAGAAGATTGCCCAGGGCGGCTAATTCGGCCGGCGATTGCGGGTTGGTTTGCGGCGGCTATTGAGATTGTCGTTGCGGTCGTCATCGGGATTGACTTTGCGGCTGGCATCGGGATTGACGTTACGACCGTCATCGAGATGGTCATTGCGGCTGGCATCGGGATTGACGTTGCGACCGTCATCGAGATGGTCATTGCGGCTGCCGCTCAGGTTGTCCTCCGCCAGCATCTCGTCGGTCACGGCTCGAAGCGTCTCCAGGAACGCGTCGACCGTCCTCGTCCGCAAGTCGTTACGACGGGACAGAATATGGAAGCTCCGCCTGAAGGGAAGCCCTTCGGCGCGGAGCGGCTTCAAGGAGCCGAGCCCGAGCTCTTTGCGCAGCGCCCAGCGCGACAGCAGAGAGATGCCGAGCCCGGCTT
>NZ_JBEPYQ010000166.1:0-6795 GCF_041641335.1 Cohnella sp.
GATCAAACTCTCCATGAAAGTTGATTCGCTCATTCACTGCTGGTATTGCTTTTTGTTTCTTACGCTCAATGTTCAGTTTTCAAGGTGCAATCGGTGTTTCTTTTTTCAGTGCCGCCCGAGGCGACTTAAATAATATAGCACAGCCCGCTAGGCCTTTGCAACCCCTTTATGCATGGAATTTTATTGAAGTTATTTACCCCTATATACGGGTCGAACAACACCCGCCTGCCCCAACATCTGTACTGCACCCCCGGTCTGCACGTCCCTTGCTGCCGACCTACCGCGCAAGCCAAGCTCCAAAAAAGAAGAACAGCCGGTCGCCCGCCCACGAGGCGAACAACCGGCTTCTATAAGATAACGACTGCAACGACTTCTCATGTCGCTGACGCGCGCTCTCCTTCTCTTAACAACCAATTACCCGTCGGAACGCTCCCGCATGTGCGGGAACAGCAGAACGTCGCGGATCGACGGCGCGTCGGTCAACAGCATGACCAGACGGTCGACGCCGATGCCGAGTCCGCCCGTAGGCGGCATGCCGTGCTCCAGCGCGCGGATAAAGTCGTCGTCCATCTCGTGCGCTTCGTCGTTGCCCGCTTCCTTCTCCTCCAGCTGCGATTCGAACCGCTCGCGCTGATCGATCGGATCGTTCAGCTCCGTGAACGCGTTGGCATGCTCGCGAGCGACGATGAACAGCTCGAACCGGTCTGTAAACCGAGGGTCGGCTTCGTTCTTCTTCGCCAGAGGAGAGATCGCCACCGGATGGCCGGTTACGAAAGTAGGCTGAATTAAGGTATGCTCGCAGAACGTCTCGAAGAACGCGTTGACGATATGGCCGAACGACATATGCTTCTCGACCGACACCTTGTGCTCCTTGGCCAGCGCATGGGCTTCCTCGTCCGTTATCTGGGCGGTAAAGTCCACGCCGACCGTCTCGCGGATCAACTCGGTCATGGACACTCGGCGCCACGACGGAGTCAGGTCCACTTCCTGGCCTTGGTACGTAATCTTCGTCGTTCCAAGAACTTCCTGCGCGATATGGGCAATGAGCGACTCGGTCAGTCGCATAATGTCCTCATAGTCGGCATACGCCTCGTACAGCTCGATCATCGTGAACTCGGGATTGTGGCGCGTCGAGATGCCTTCGTTGCGATAGACGCGTCCGATCTCGTACACCTTCTCCAAGCCGCCGACGATGAGCCGCTTCAGATGCAGCTCGATCGCGATCCGCATATAGAGCTGCATGTCCAACGCGTTGTGATGCGTAATGAAAGGACGAGCCGCAGCGCCGCCCGCAATGGAATGCAGCGTCGGAGTCTCGACTTCCAAATAACCGCGATCGTCCAAATAGCGGCGCATCGATTGAATGATGCGCGAGCGCGTAATGAACGTCTTCTGAACGTCCGGATTGACGATCAGGTCCACGTAGCGCTGGCGATAACGCGTCTCCACGTCCTTCAGCCCATGGAACTTGTCCGGCAGCGGAAGAAGCGACTTGGTCAGAACCTCCAGGTCGTCCACCTTGATCGAGGTTTCCCCCGTCTTCGTCTTGAACACGACGCCTTTAACGCCGATGATGTCACCGATGTCGAGCAGATCGAACGCCTTGAACTTATGCTCGGGCACCGTATCCTGACGAACGTAGATCTGAATCTTCCCGCTCAGATCCTGAATGTGCGCGAACGCCGCCTTGCCCATCGAGCGTTTCGTCATGATCCGGCCCGCGACGTTCACTTCGACCGCCTTCTCGTCCAATTCCTCTTTCGATAATTCCGAGTATTGCGCGAGAAGTTCGCCCGCGTGGTGCGTGCGATCAAACTTGACGCCGAACGGATCGACGTCCAGCGCCCGCAAGTCGTCCAGCTTGCCGCGCCGGATTCGCAGCAGTTCGCCTAATTCTAACTCTTCCGACTGACCGTTATGTTCCATAGTTCTGCTCCTTCATTCGTATCTGGATTTATTCGGCACGACTCGGCGCGATTCAAGCGAATGTCCGCTAACAGGCAAAAAAGCTTCCTAAGGAAGCTTTTTTCTATCCCAGTCAATCGGCTTCTCCGTCCTTATGGGCGGCGACTAACGTCTGAATTGCGGCTGGCCGTGTTGCTACATTTTGATATCGACAATTTTGTATTGAATGATGCCCGCAGGAACGCTCACTTCAACGGTTGTGCCCTTCTTCTTGCCGATAATGGCTTTACCTACCGGACTTTCGTTGGAGATTTTGTTGTTCAGCGGGTCAGACTCGGCGGTACCGACGATCGTGTATTCCATCGTATCGCCATATTCCAAATCTTCCACGACGACCGTCGAGCCGATGCTCACCGTCTCCAGATCGATTTCCTCGCTGTTGATGATCCGCGCGTTGCGGAGCATTTTCTCCAGCGTGATGATCCGGCCTTCGATGAAAGCCTGCTCGTTCTTAGCGTCCTCGTACTCCGAGTTTTCGCTAATGTCGCCGTATCCGATGGCTACTTTAATTCGTTCCGCGACTTCGCGGCGTTTGACGGATTTAAGGTTTTCGAGTTCGTCTTCAAGCCTCTTAAGCCCGTCTTGGGTCAGAAGCACTTCCTTGTCGCTCATCTCACCGATCTCCTGTCATGGAAAAGATTTTCGAGGTTGCTAACCAATATATGGTCAGTCATCGCCGACATGACATCTTTATCCGATGTTAGCCTTGCGATTTTCCTGATGCTTGGGCGAATATTGGTACGATTATATTGCAACCCCTTGAAAATGTCAATTCGCGGAAGGGACATGAATGAAACCGCTTCCTCCTAGTGTACGAGGATTTCGCCGGATTCAGAAGCTTCGGCCGCGTCGCGGGCCAACATTTCCTCTACCCGGTTCACGTACTCCTCCAGCACGGCTACCACTTCCGCCCGGGATTGCAATTCCATGACCGAATTTTTCGCGGCTGCGGAGTCCGGAAGTCCCTTGAGGTACCATGCGAGGTGCTTGCGCATTTCGCGAACGGCAACCCGCTCTCCCCGGAGCTCGGCCAGACGATCCATGTGCAGCATCGCGATACGGATTTTCTCGCTTGGAGCCGGATCGGCCAACAGCTCTCCCGTCGTCAGGAAATGAACGGTACGGTACAGCATCCACGGATTGCCCAGCGCCCCCCGCCCGATCATGACGCCGTCGCAATTCGTGTGCTCCAGCAGACGCTTAGCATCCTCGGGAGTGAATACGTCTCCGTTGCCGATAACCGGTATATTCACAGCCTGCTTCACATCGCGCAAAATATCCCAGTTGGCCTTGCCCGTGTACAGCTGCTCACGCGTTCTTCCGTGCACGCTGACGGCCGCGCCTCCGGCCCGCTCCACCGCCTGGGCGTTCTCCACCGCGTAGATATGCTCGTCGTCCCACCCGATGCGCATCTTGACCGTCACCGGCTTCTTGGCCGCGTCCGCGGCGTAGGACACCATCTCGTAGATTTTTTTCGGATCGAGCAGCCACCTGGCGCCCGCGTCGCATTTCGTCACCTTCGGCACGGGACAGCCCATGTTAATGTCGATAATATCCGCGTTCGTGTTCTGGTCGACGAACTTCACGGCTTCGACGAGAGACTCTTTGTCCCCTCCGAAAATTTGCAGGCTCAGCGGCTTCTCTCGCTCGTCCACGAACAGCATTTCCAGCGTGCGCTGGTTGCCGTGCAGAATCGCCTTGTCGCTCACCATCTCCGCGCAGACGAGTCCGCAGCCGAATTCCTTGGCGATCAGCCGGAACGCCGGATTGCAGACGCCCGCCATCGGAGCCAGCACGACGTTATTGTTCATCGTCACATTGCCAATCTTCAGCATGATTCCTTACTCCTTTCCTAACCCATCTTCATCCTGCGCCTCGAAGCGCGAAATGCCCTCGTCCCGCAGAGACATAGCCGACAACTGCTTCTCCCATGGAAAAGGAGACTCCTCCGGCCAGATGTCCTTCAGCGGCACCAATACGAATGCCCGCTCCCCCATGCGGGGATGCGGGATCGTCAATTCCGGCGTATCCATCGCAACCGCGTCGTACGCCAGCAAATCCAGATCGATGCTGCGCGGTCCCCACCGGATGTCCCTTACCCGTCCCATGTCCCGCTCGATCGCGAGCAGGCGGCGAAGCAGGTCTACGGGACCGATGGCCGTTTTCAACCCGATCGTCATATTAAGAAAAGAAGGCTGGTCGGTATACCCTACCGGAGCCGTCTCGTAAATCGGAGAAAACCGATGCAGCTCGAGATCCGGTTCCGCCCGCAGCCTTCGTATCGCTTCCTTCAGGGAAGCTTCCCGGTCTCCCAGATTGGCGCCCAGCGCCACGTATGCTTCATGCAACTCAGTTCAATCCTCCGCAGGGACGATGCTCCCGTCCGGTCCTCTCCGTCTGGACAGCTCCACGGTCACTCCGTCGAAGGTAATGTCGAACGGCGGGTTCGGCTTGGTCACCGACACCGTCGCTTTATGGATACTAGTATACGTACCGAGAACGGCCGAAGCAATATTTGCGGCCAGCGTCTCGATCAGCTTGACCGGAGGCCCTTCCACGATCTGCTTGACCAAGGCATGGATCTCGGCGTAGTTCACCGTGTCCTCGACGTCGTCGCTAAGCGCGGCGCGGCCGAGATCCAGCCGCAAGTCGAGATCTACGTAGTATTTTTGCCCGAGCTTGTTTTCTTCCGGGTATACGCCATGATATCCATAAAACACCATGCGCTTCAGCTGCATTCTATCCATTCGCGGCCACCGCCTTTCCCGATTTGTCCCGGTACGCGACCGCATCCGTCATCGCAGCCACGCGTTTCGACAGCAGCACGTCATGCACCCGCACGATCTGACAGCCTTGAACGATGCCCAGCGCCGTCGTCGCGCCGGTGCCTTCCGCCGCTTCCGCAGACGTCACGTCAAGCGCCCGCTGGATGAACCGCTTGCGGGAAGCGGCCAGCAGCACGGGATACCCCAGAGCGACCACCTCTTCCAAACGGCCCATCATCTCCAGATTGTCCTCGTATTCCTTGGCGAAGCCCATCCCGGGGTCCAGCCAGACGTTCTCCTCGGCAACGCCGCCCTCAAGGGCAATCCGCACGCTCTCGCGCAGATCGTTCAAGGCATCTTCCATAAAATCTCCGTAGTCGCGATTGTCGCGATTATGCGTCAGGATGGCCGGACAGCCGAAGTCCGCCGCCACGCGCGCCATCTCCGGGTCGCGCTTGAAGCCCCACACGTCGTTGATGATGTCGGCTCCCGCCTCTAACGCCCGCCGCGCCGTCTCCGCCTTGTACGTGTCGACGCTGATCGGCAGCTTGACCCGAGCCTTAACCGCCCGGATCACCGGAAGAATGCGGGCCAGCTCCTCTTCCGCGGAGATCGGATCATGGCCGGGCCTAGTCGATTCCCCGCCGATATCGATGATATCCGCGCCTTCCGCCGCCATCTGCTCGGCTCTCGCAGCCGCCGCTTCCGCTTCGTTGTAGCGGCCCCCGTCGGAGAACGAGTCGGGCGTTGCATTCAGGATTCCCATAATCAGGGTTCTTCGTCCAAGCTCCAGCTCGATCCCGTCCCGGAACTTGTAGCTGCGTTGATAAAAAGTCGGATTCATTCGTGGTCATTCCTCTCCGCCGCATTGCGATACAGCTTCATTAAGCGGGCAGTCATCTTCCCGGCCTCTTCGCCGCCCCAATTCGTTCGTTGTCCTCGATCGTTCTCCAGCCGTACGACGGGCACGATCTCCTGCACGGAATTCGTGATGAAGATTTCATCCGCTTCGAGCAGCGCCTCCCAGCCGTAAAGCCCTTCCTCCACCGGAAGGCCTTCCGCGCGCGCCAGCCGTATGACGTACTCCCGCGTTACCCCTTCGAGAAGACCGGTGTCGGAAGAAGGCGTGTACAGCTTGCCCGCCTTCAGCCAGAACACGTTGCTGACCATCCCTTCCGCGACATAGCCTTTCCCGTCGAGAAACAGCCCTTCCGTTCCCGGAGCCGCCCCTGCCGCCTGCAACTCTCTCTTGGCTACGATATTATTCATATAATGAAACGATTTTAGTCGGAACGCGCCTTCCGGCGTGCTTCTCCGCAGCTTCAGCAGGCGCAGCGTCTTGCTTTGCCGCGTCGCCGGCTCGTCCGGAGCGAGCGCCTTGGCGTAGACGATCTCATGCGGTCGTTCGTAGTCTCCCGAAGGAAGACCGATTTCGCCTTCTCCCGCCGACACCGACCACCGGATATACCCGTCGCTCAGTCCGTTAGCCGCGAGCAGCTCCGCAACGCCCCGCTCCATCCGGCCCGCGTCCGGCTCATAGCGGATGCCCAGCAGCTCGCAGCCCCGTTTCAACCGCGCGGCATGCTCTCGCAACAGCCAAGGCCGCCCTCCGTACGTGCGGAACGTCTCGAACAAGCCCATCCCGTACAAAAAACCGTGATCAAATGCGGAGATCACGGCTTCGCTCTGGCTAGTCAGTTGTCCGTCGAATAAAAACTTCATGCTCTTACGCCCGATTTCTGATCGAGGAAATTGCGCAAAATTTTCAGCCCGTAATCGGTCATGATCGACTCCGGATGGAACTGTACGCCTTCCACGACGTACTCCTTGTGCCGCAGCCCCATGATCAGGCCGTCTTCCGTCTCCGCGCTGATCTCCAGACAGTCCGGGAGCGTCTCGCGCTTCACGATCAAGGAATGGTAACGAGTCGCCGTGAAAGGAGAGGGCAGGCCCGCGAAGATCGTCTTGCCGTCGTGCTTGATCTCGGACGTCTTGCCGTGCATAAGCTGATCGGCGCGAATGACGTCTCCGCCGAACGCTTGTCCGATCGATTGATGCCCCAGGC
>NZ_JBEPYQ010000167.1:0-6318 GCF_041641335.1 Cohnella sp.
GCGGCGGTGTGCAGCCAAACCTACGCGCAATTCAATGATCCGAGCGGGGCGTTCGTCGTTCCCCGCCCGTTCGAGTTCGTCGGGGACATCCGAGCCAGATCGCTGCTCGGAGTGCCCGAGAGGTTCGGCTTCGTGCTGCAGTCCGATACGCATGCGATCGTCGCCTTTCGCGGCACGAGCTCGACGTCGGACTGGGTGTCCGACGCGCTGGCCAGCCAGGTGAAATACAAATTCGCCAAAAACGCCGGGATGACGCACCGCGGCTTTACAGGCATTTATAGCTCGGCCCGGGACGGAATTCACGCCTGCCTGAAACGGATTTCTCCGGACAAAACGCTGTACGTGACGGGCCATAGCCTCGGAGGCGCGCTGGCGACGCTGTGCGCGCTCGACGCGGCGGCGGGAACGAAGTTCCGCCACCCCGTCGTCTATACGTTCGCGGCTCCACGCGCCGGAGATCCCGCATTCGTCAACGCCTACAGCAACAAAGTCATGCGCAGCTTCAGGGTGCACAACGAGTTCGACGTCGTCACCCATCTGCCGCCTCTAACGCTGACGCTGCCCAAGAGCGGCAAAACGTTTTATTACGAGCACGTTCGCAAATCCGAGCAGCTCGTCTTCCACAACGGCTCGGTCCCCGGCAATCACGCCATAAGCAGCTATTACGCCGAATTGGCGCAGAGGGATCCGCTGTTCGCGCGGAAGCTGAGCGATTACAATCCCGGCTTCTGTCCGGGCTCTTCCGTTCCTTCTCCGTTCGCTCCTTAGTTTCGCGATCTATGGGGCTGTCTCGTAAGTAAACCGAGACGTACCGAACAATTATCGATGGATGCATGTTCATGGGCATCTATCTCCTTCCGATGCTATACGATCCTGAAATTTTGAATGGATAGACCCGTGACAGGGTCATTTCAGGAGCGTATGAGGCATTCTCCAGGAGATAGATGCCCTTTTTTTTTCATCGATAATCTGGTACGCCCTGACTTATGAGGCAGCTCCTTTTCGCGTGCGCTCCGGGCTCCAACCACCTCCGTAAAGATCGCAGAAAGTCATCAAGCTGCGAAAGATATGCCCCGTTATGAATGAGAGTTTCACTTTACATTCCGATAATTCCTATTTATTATATTGGATATAAAAGGTTGGAATCATTTTCGGAGAATAGAAGTTTATCGGGGGGATGACGGTGAATATCGAAAATGTCGAGGCGTTCGTATACGTCATCCATTGCGGGAGTTTCAATAAGGCGGCCGAAGCGTTATACTTATCCCAACCATCGGTTACGGCCCGCATCCAATCGCTCGAACGCGATCTTGACTGCAGGCTGTTCGACCGGCAAGGCAAAACCGTGCGAATTACGGAGGAAGGCAAGAGATTCCTGCCCTACGCCCAACAGCTTCTGCTGACCTATCAGAAAGGCAAGCTGCACGTCAATCGGAAGAGATCGCTTCCGGAGGAGATCAAGATCGGCTGCACGGTCACCGTGTCGAACTACGTCGTTCCCGAGCTGCTTCCGCGACTGGCGCATCTTTTTCCGAACACCCACTACAAGTTCGTGACGGGGACGACAGACGAGATCGTAGGCAAAGTTCTGAACAAGGAAGTCGATATCGGATTCGTTCGCGGAGTGAACCATCCGAACTTGCATTCCGTGAAATTTTATGAGGACCCGATTTCCTTGTACGTCTACGAGGGGCATCCGTTCATCGAGCTCGAACGCCTGTCGGTGGCGCAGATCGCGCAGCAGCCGATCGTTTTTTTCGAGTGCGGGGCGCTTGACTGGCTGAGGGTTCATCGCATTTTCGAGAACCTCGACCATCCTCCGAACATCCGCATTCAGACGGACAATTCGGAGATGGCCAAGAAGCTTGTCCTCGGCAAGGCGGGCATCTCGTTCCTGCCGGGTCTGAGCGTGAAGCAGGAGGTTGCGGCGGGCAGGCTCGTTCCGATCCGGGTGCCGGGGACGGACGGCATCGCCTTGCAGACGTACGTCATCTCCAATCCGGGAGAGCACGGGCAGTTTCTAAGCGAAATTATCGCGGTCGGCAAACTATTATACGTTCAATAGGAGGAGAAGAGCATGAGTCAAATCGTCATCATTTCCGGCAGTCCGACGCCGGGGTCCCGTCTGAACGGGCTTATTCAACAGGTGGAGAGCAACTGGAAGGAGAAAGGCTTCGAGGTCGGCCACATCCGTGTCGCGGAGCTGCCCGCCGAGGCGCTGCTTCACGCGAATTTCAAGGACGAAGCGATCTTGGCCGCGCTCGCGCAGGTGGAAGCCGCCGACGCCGTCGTCATCGCCAGCCCCGTCTATAAGGCGTCGTACACGGGCATTCTGAAAGCGTTCCTCGACCTGCTTCCGCAGACGGGACTGAAGGGCAAAATCACGCTTCCCCTGTTTATCGGCGGCACGATCGCGCATCTGCTCAGCCTGGATTACGCGCTGAAGCCGGTATTGTCGGTGCTCGGCAGCCGCAATATTCTGGGCGGCGTGTTCGCGATCGACCAGTGGGTGCAGCGTCTGGAGGGCGGCGGCTTCGAGCTGTCCCAGGAGTTGGCTGAACGCCTGGACCGCGCCTCGGAAGAGCTGGCCGAAGAGCTGGTATGGCTCGGCGCTCGGGCGAAAGGCACCGGCGTTAACGCATAGGTTTTGTCCTTAAAAGGGGGCTGCTCCGAGACGGAGCAGCCCCCTTTTCCATAGGAGACAAGCTCCGAAACAGGCCGTCCCGCACCCCTCCCAAATTCCCGCCAAACCGCGCCCCGTAAGGTCGTATCGGACATTTGAATCGACCTATAGAAGATCTCTATTATCGATTCCATTGACGACAAATCGGGCAAGGTGCTATTGTTATTCCCAACACCAAATCATACTTAATCAGTAGGAATTATCGGTTTAACGAAAAAGAAAAGCGGAGGGATTTACTGTCATGAAAAAAACAAGCCTGGCCATCGTCATCCTTACATTGTCTCTTGCGTTAGCCGCCTGCGGCGCGAACAACAACAGCGAGTCCAAATCTTCCTCGACCTCGCCGGAAGCACCTTCATCGAGCCCGTCGGCAGCGGCGGGCGAATCGGTAAGCGCACAGGCTGAGCCCGTGAAAGTTACGAAAATCGTCGTAGGTACCGGCACGCAGTTTCCGAAAGTGTGCTTCATCGACGAGAACGGCAAGCTGACCGGCTTCGACGTCGAACTCGTGCGCGAGATCGACAATCGTCTGCCGCAATACGAGTTCGAGTTCCAGACGCAGGAATTCAAAAGCCTGCTGCTTAGCCTCGAGACGAAGAAGATCGACTTCGTCGCCCACGAGATGGAGAAAAACCCCGAGCGCGAGGAGAAATATTTGTTCAACAAAGAACCGTACGCGCACTGGAGAAATAAAATCGTCGTAGCCAAGGACAACGATTCGGTCCGGACGCTCGACGATCTGAAGGGCAAGAAGGTGCTGGTAGGCGCGACGAGCGCCCAGGCCCAAATTCTCGATAACTACAACAAAGCGAACGACAACGCGATTAAAGTCGTATTCAGCAATGGCGGGGCCAACGACACGGTCGAGCAGATCGTCACCGGACGGGTGGATGCCACGCTGGCCGCCGACTTCGCGCTGTCTCTCATCGATCCCGAAGGCAAGCTGAAAGCGACCGGACCTGCGCTCTCCGAAGCCGACATTTTGTTTATGTTCCGCAAGAACGACGAAGAAGCGCAGAAGCTGTCCGACGCCATCGACGGCGCGATCAGAGAGCTGAAGGCCGACGGCACGCTCGGCAAGCTCAGCACCGAATGGCTGGGCAATGACTTTACCGCCGAAGAGTAAGTCCGCAAGCAGTTATTAACGGCGGAGAGGATGAACACCCCGACATGGGCGCCAAATTCGATATTCAGTACGTGTTCGAATATTTCGTAAAGCTGCTGCCATTTGTTCAAATCTCGTTGGTCATCGTCGCTTCGTCGATCTTACTGGGCCTGCTGTTCGGACTGCTCGCCGCGCTTCCCCGCCTGTACCGCGTTCCGGTGCTCCAGCGGCTGTCCGGGATCTACGCTTCCTTTTTCCGGGGAACGCCGATTCTGATCCAGCTGTTCCTGTTCTATTACGGGCTTCCCGAAGCGCTGAAACTGATCCATATCGACGTCTCGCGGCTTCCCGTGCTCTCGTTCGTCATTCTTGTCTACGGCCTGCATAGCGGAGCTTACGTATCCGAAGGCATCCGGGCGGCGGTGACCGCAGTGGACCGGGGACAAGTCGAAGCGGCGTACGCGGTCGGGATGAGCGGCTTCAAAGCGTTCACCCGGATCGTTTTCCCGCAGGCGCTGGCGATCGCGGTTCCGATACTCGCCAATCTGGTCATCGCAACGCTGAAGGACACGTCGCTGGCCTTTACGCTCGGCGTGATGGAGCTGACGGGCAAATCGCAGACGCTGGCGACGATTTCCCGGCATTTTATCGAGTCGTACATCGCTCTGGCCGCAGTTTATTTCATTCTTAGCGTCGTTCTGGAAAGGCTATTTCTGCACTTGGAGCGCCGCATGTTGAAGTATGAGCGCGAAACCGGCAAGAGCAAGAGAAGCCTCCTGAGGAACAAGCGGCTGGAACGGAGCGCGAATACAAGCGTCGCGCTAAGCAAGGGAGGCACTGGAGCATGAAACTCGATATCCCGTTCATCTGGACGGCGCTCGTCAGCCTGCTGCCCGCCGTGCCGACGACGCTCAAGATTACGGCCGTCTCAGTGCTGTGCGGCTTCGCGATCGGCACCGCCGTCGCTCTGTGCCGCATGTACAGAGTGCCCGCGCTGCACCGGATCGCCGCCGCTTACGTGACGGTCATCCGAGGCACGCCGATGCTGACGCATCTGCTTATTCTATATTTCGCCATCCCTCTCGCGGTGGACGGTTTGGCGGATCGTTACGGCTTGGCGTTCCGGTCCGCGCAAATTCCGATGATCGGGTTCGCTTACCTGTCTTTCTCGATTACGGCGGGCGCTTATTTGTCGGAAGTCGTTCGCTCGGGCTTGCTGGCGGTGAACAAAGGCCAGATGGAGGCCGCCCATGCGGTCGGGATGACGACCGTTCAGGGACTGCGCCGGATCGTGTTTCCCCAGGCGTTCGCCGCCGCCCTGCCGAACCTTACCAACAGCCTGATCGGCATGCTGCACGGCTCCACGCTCGCCTTCACCGTGTCCGTCGTCGACATCAACGCTCAGGCGGAGATTCTGGCGACGACGAACTGGAAGTTTTTCGAAGCGTACTTGGCGGCCGCTCTCTTATTCTGGGGGATGACCGTTCTGATCGAGAGGCTGTCGGCGCTGCTCGAGAGAAGAGTTACCCGATACAATCGCGGAGGTGTCGCATGATCAGGTTACAAGGCATTCGCAAGGCGTTCGGCAAAAACGAAGTGCTCAAAGGCATCGATCTAACCGTGGACAAAGGCGAGGTCGTCGCGATCCTCGGCCCGAGCGGCTCGGGCAAGACGACGCTGCTTCGCTGCATCAACTATTTGGAGAAGCCGAGCGACGGGGAAATCTCGATCGACGAATTCGCCGTCAACTGCCGGAAGCCCGCCAAGAAGGACATTCACGCGCTTAGACGTAAAACCGCGATGGTGTTCCAGCAGTACAACCTGTTCCGGCACAAAACCGCGCTGGAGAACGTGATGGAGGGACTCGTCGTCGTCAAAAAGCTGCCGAAGGCAGAGGCGCGCCGGAAAAGCGTGGAGCTGCTGGAGAAGGTTGGGCTCGGCGACAAGCTGGACGCGTATCCAAGCCGGCTGTCCGGCGGACAGCAGCAGCGCGTCGGCATCGCCCGAGCTTTGGCGCTGAACCCCGAAGTCATTTTGTTCGACGAACCGACTTCGGCTCTCGATCCGGAATTGGTCGGAGAAGTGCTTGCCGTCATCCGCAAAATCGCCAAGGAAGGCATCACGATGATCATCGTCACCCACGAGATGAGCTTCGCCCAAGAGGTGGCGAACCATATCGTGTTCATGGAAGGAGGAACCGTCGTCGAAGAAGGACCGCCGAAGACGATTTTCCGGTCGCCGAAGGAAGAGCGGACACGGCAGTTTTTGGCGAGGTTTACTTCGGACAGCGCTTATTCGATCTAGGCACCGGCAGCTTCGTGACCAAAAGCGGACTTTTTAAACAACCGCCTAAGATAGGAGAGAGATAGATGACGATTAAACTCGGCATATTGGATCAAAGCATCGTATTCCCCGGGCAGACGCCTTCCGAGGCGCTGGCCAATACTATCCGCCTGGCGCAAATCGCGGAGGAGCTCGGCTTCGAGCGGTTCTGGGTGTCCGAGCACCACGATTCCTCGCAGATGGCGGG
>NZ_JBEPYQ010000168.1:0-6002 GCF_041641335.1 Cohnella sp.
TATCGAGCCGGTATGGGGCGAAATCAACAACGCGCTGCTCGGCAAGAAGGACCCTCAGAAGGCGCTTGACGAAGCGGTCGCCAAATCCCGTCAGGCCATGGGCAAATAAGCGGGAAACGCAAACGATCCGTTAGCCGGAGGAAGACGGGCATCCGCAAGGATGCCCCGTCTTCTTCGCCCATGAAGCCGAAGGAGGAGTCCGCGATGAATACCGGGTGGCAGTCCCGCTTGACCTCGTCTCTGTTCGTTCTGCCGTATTTGATCAGCTTCGCCGCTTTTTTGCTTTTTCCGATCGGTTACGGATTCTACATCAGCCTTCACGAATTCGAGCTGTTGTCCGATTCCCATCCGTTCGTAGGCTTCGCCCATTACGCGGAGATTTTCTCTCCGGGCACGTACTTGAACAGCTTGTTCGTCCGCGGGTTATGGGCGACGGTACAGTTCGTCCTCTATTCCGTGCCGCTGCTGATCGCCATCGGCCTGGCCCTGGCTTTGCTCGTTAACGCCTTGCCGCGCAAAATCCGCAGCTGGTTCCGCACGGTCTACTTCATCCCTTACGCCGTCTCGGCTTCGGTCATGGCCGTCATCTGGCTGATGATGTACGACACGAACGCGGGGCTGATCAACAGCATGCTCGGCAAGCTCGGCATCGATCCGATTCCGTGGCTGACAAGCGAACCGTGGGTCTGGGTGGCGCTCGTGTCGACGACGCTGTGGTGGACAATCGGGTTTAACATGATTATTTTCATCAACGCACTGAACCAGGTTCCCGAGGATTACTACGAGGCCGCCTCGATCGACGGCGCGGGCTCCTGGCGCAAGTTCGCGAGCGTCACGCTGCCTTCGATCCGTCCGGTCATGCTGTTCGTGATGATCACGTCGACGATTGCGTCCTTCAACATCTATGCCCAGCCGTTCCTGCTCACGCGGGGCGGGCCGGGGGATACGTCCAAGGTGCTGCTGATGAACGTGCTGGACCAAGCGTTCATCCGCAAGGAAATCGGTGCCGCTTCGGCGATGGCGATTCTGATGGCCGTCCTGATCATGATCGTGTCGGTGGTGCAATATCGCTTGACCTATGGCAGGAAGGAGGAGTAGCCTATGAGTTCGAGAAAGCTGAGAACGCTCGTCCTGATCGCGATCGCCGCGGCGGTCGCCGTCGTGTTCGTCCTGCCGCTCGTCTGGATGCTGTCGACTTCCTTGAAGAACGATTTCGAGGCGCTGTCGGGCAAGATGAACTTCATTCCGAAGAAACCGATTCTCGACAATTATATCGACGGCATTACAGGCGAGCTCATGAACGTGCCGATCATGCGCTGGATTACGAACTCGCTGTCGGTCGGAGCTGTCGGCACCGCGATCGTGCTGTTCATCGACTCCTTGGCGGCGTACGCGCTTGCCCGTTTGAAGGATCTTCCGCTGCGCCGCACGCTGCTGTCGATGTTCATCGCTTCGCTGATGATTCCGGGCGTGCTTACCTTTTTGCCGATGTACATGGAATTCAACGCCTTCGGGCTGATCAACACGTATCCGGCGCTGGTGCTGCCCTATACGGCCGGAGCGTTCGGGGTGTTCCTGCTGCTGCAGTTTTTCTCTTCGTTCCCGAAGGAAATCGAGGAAGCGGCCCGCATCGACGGCGCGAACAAGTGGCAGGTGTATTGGAAAATCCTCATGCCGGCGTCGGTGTCCATCATGGTCACGCTCGGGATTTTCACGTTCATGGGCATTTACAACGATTTCGTATGGCCGCTGTACGCCACGACCTCGCCGGAGATGCGCACGATTACCGGGGGCATTGCGATGATGGCGCAGGGCAGCTACGTGCAGGCTTACGGCAAGCTGATGGCGATGACGACGATCGCCACGATTCCGATGCTGGTCATCTTTCTCGTCGGGCAGCGTTCGTTCGTGAAAGCGATCACGCAGAGCGCGGTCAAATAAATCGTCTTCGAATGCGAGTGGAGGAACGCTGATGAAATTGCGAAGCAAATCGATTGCGCTGACGATCGCAGCTGTCGCGGCGGTACTGGCCGTCGTCGGCGCGATCGTCTGGCAGACGGGAGGAAGCATGAACCGATCAGATTCAGCCGTATCCGCCGGATATACCGGTCACGGAGGCATGTTCAAGAATACGCTTGCGGACATGGATACGCCCGATCCGAGCGTCGTCTACAGAGACGGCTACTATTATATGACGTTCACGCACAACGGCGCCGACATCATGGTGATGAAATCCCGCACGCTCGACTTCAGGCAGGCGGAGAAGAGGGTCGTCTGGTACCCGCCGGTCGACACGATGTATTCCGCGAACCTGTGGGCGCCAGAGATTCAATATTTGCGGGGAAAATGGCACATCTATTTCGCCGCGGACGACGGGGCGAACGAGAATCACCGAATGTATGCCCTGGAAGCGGAGACGGACGATCCGCTCGGTCCGTATGCGTTCGTGGGACAAGTGACGGACGACACGAACAAATGGGCGATCGACGGCCTCGTCATGGAACTGGAGGATCGGCTCTATTTCGTATGGTCGGGCTGGGAAGGCGACGTAAACGTTCAACAGAACACGTACATCGCCCCGATGAGCGATCCGCTGACGATCAGCGGCCCCCGCGTGAAGATCGGGGAACCCGATCTGGAGTGGGAGAGAGCGGGGGGACCGCCTTATATTCACGAAGGGCAGTCGATTCTGCAGAAGGACGGCAGAACGTTTATCGTCTACTCCGGCGCGGGGAGCTGGACGCCGTTCTACAGTCTGGGGCTGCTGACGCTGGAGCCGGGAGCGGACCCGCTTGTCGCCGCGAATTGGCGAAAGTCGGAAGCCCCGCTGATGACGATGGACGAAGCGGCGGGGGTCTACGGTCCGGGGCACAACTCGTTCGCCGCCTCGCCGGACGGGAGCGAGACGTGGATCGTCTACCACGCGACGAGCGGCATAAGCGACGGTTGGAACAACCGGAAGGCGCGCGCCCAGCGCGTCGTCTGGCGCGACGACGGGCTGCCGGAGTTCGGCAAGCCGCTCTCGCTGGAGACGGCGATCGGGGTTCCTTCCTCGGACGGTCTCTATCGGGCGGAGCACGCCGTCCGCGAAGGAGGGAGAGTGACGTTCGACTTGATTCCTTCTTCTGTGGAGACGAGCGCGCCGGTGTTGCTGCATTATCGGAACGAAACGGGCGAGCCTGCGAGAGCGATGATTGAAGCGGGGGACGGAGAGGCGGCCGAAGTCGAGCTGCCGGTTACGGAGGACGGCAAGACCGGGTATGCGTACGCGACTGTCCGGCTTCGTTCCGGAATGAACGAGATTTCCGTAACCGCTCCGGAGGAAGACGGCGGCCCGCAGCTGCTGGCCATCGAGATTCCTCGCTACGAAGCGGAGAATACGCAGGCGGAAGGAGATTCCGCGGCGGAGGACAATCCGTTCGCGTCCGGCTGGGGCGTCGCCAAGCTGGCGGGCGGCAAGGGAAGCGAGGTCCGCTTCGGCAACGTGCTCGTGCCGGCGCAAGGAGACTATATGGCGAAATTCGCCATTGCTAATCCGTCCGGGAAAGAGCTGACGATCGAGGTCGCGGCGGGGGACGCCCGCAAGAAAATCAAGGCCGGCCCAACGGGGCGCAACGAGTTTGCCGTCACGGAGATCAAGCTGCCCTTGCGAGCGGGCCCGAATGAAATTACACTGAAACTCGAACAAGCCGGACACGTCGTGTCCGTCGATTATATGGATCTCGTCCGTTAGGGGAGATCGAACGAGCCGCGCGATACCGGCGGCCAAGCCTGGAGGAATGGACTATGAAAGTCAAGCCGCTGTACGCGCTCATCGTTGCGGTACTGCTGACGGCCGTCGCGGGATGCGCGACGGCCGCCGACAACGCCGAGCCGCGGCAGACGAAGACCGGCCAAGCGATCCGAATCGAATATTGGACGCCGTTCAGCGGCGGGGACAATCAGTTCATGACCGAGATGGTGGAGAGGTTTAACCGGGAGCAGAGCGACGTTCTGGTCGTCCAGACGAACTCCAGGCTGGACGATTATTATTCACGCTTGAGAACGGCGATCCTCTCGGGCAACGCGCCCGACGTCGCCATTAACCATGCGACCAACCTGCCTCAATTCGTCCAGAACGGCTACATCGAGGATCTGTCCGCTCCGGCGGCGGAGGTCGGACTCGACTGGAGCGTCTTTAACGGCAACATTAGGGGGTCCGTCATGTACGACGGGCATCCCTATGCGGTGCCGCTGGACACGCATGCGCTCGTCATGTATTACAACAAGGAGCATCTGAGCGCGGCCGGTCTGCTCGATTCCTCCGACAAACCGATTCTGGATGCGAGCGAGGACGGCTTCATGTCGTTTCTTCGGCGCATTCAGGAAGCCGTTCCGTCCGACGTCGCGCCGTTGGCGCAGCCGAGCACGAGGATCGATTCGGTATGGCTGTGGTGGAGCCTGTACAATCAGCTTGAGGGAGGCGGCTCCTTCTACGACGAGCAAGGAAGCAAGGCGACGCTGGACAATCCGCAGGCTTTGAGAGCGCTGGAGTTCGTGCACGAGCTGTACGCAAGCAAGCTGATTCCCCCCGACATCAATGACGCCTTCAAAATGTTCTACGACGGCAAAGCGGTCGTGCTGATTACGGGAATGTGGGGAACGGGGGCGTTCGAGCACGCCCCGGCTCTGGATTTCGGCGTCGTGCCGCTGCCGACGATCTACGACGTGCCCGCAGTATGGGGCGACTCGCATTCCTTGGTCGTTCCGACGAAGCACGGGATGACCGACGAGAAGCGCAAGGCGATCATGACCTTCGCCAAATGGATGGTCGAGCACGGCGAGAAGTGGGCCGAAGCCGGGCACGTCCCGAGCATGTCCCGCGTCGTTCGCGGGGAGGCGTTCAACGCGCTGAAATACCGCAGCGATTATGCCGCCACCGCCAATTTCGTGAAGTATTGGCCGAGACACGTCCGGCAGTGGTCGACGACGGAGGTGCTGATCCGCGAGTTCGAACGGATGAATTACGGCCAGCAGACGCCGGAGCAGACGCTGAAAATCGCGGCCGCCAAAATCGACGCCGAGCTGAAGAGGTAGCGGAGGGAACATGAAACGTAAACGGAGCCTCGTTCGCTGGTTTACCAATCAAGAGCTTGCCCGGAAATTGATCCTGATCAATTTCCTTCTTGTCGTTGTGCCGATCGGAGCGATGGGCGTCTATACGTTCTCCAGCTTCGAGAATGCGATGGAGAAAAACGTCGGCGCTTATCAATTGCAGACGATCCAGCAGCTAACGCTGAACATCGATACGTACATGAACGAGCTGAACCGGCTCACGCTGTCTCCCTACCAGTACAACGAAATTCTCGAGTATTTGAGCGCGGACAGAAAACCGGGGCAGCCGCTGACGCTGGAGCAAATCGGGCATCTGAACGGCTTCGTCTCGAAAATATTCATCAACGGACGCATCGATATTATGGGCGTATCGCTGTACGGGGAGAAGGGCGCTTCCTACGTGGTGCTGCCGGACAGCCAGTACGTCACCTCCTACATTCTGGACGAAAGCGCGGAATGGCTGAAGCGGGCCAAAGGGCTGTACGGCCAGCCTACATTCATTACGACGCATCAGATCAAATCGACGAGCGGGACAACCTACGACGTATTCTCGATCGCCCGCGAGCTTCGCAGCTTCGACACCGGGGAGACGATAGGGTATATCGTCATCGATATCGACCCGGCGGCGGTTCGCGGCATTTTGCAGCAGGTCAATCTGGCGGCCGGGGAATCGATGTACATCGTCGATCAGCAGGGGCGAATGGTCATTCGCAGGGAGGACGAAGATCTGTCGCCTCCGCTGCCGGGAACGCTTCAAGGTCAAGGCGTGCGCCATGTCGATGCCTCCGGAGGCATGCCGGAATCCCTGGTCGCTTACGTGACTTCTCCCGTAACGGGCTGGACGACGGTCAGCGTCGTGCCGGTCAAGGAGCTGATGCGCGACAGCCACAAAGTCAGGAGCTCCATGA
>NZ_JBEPYQ010000169.1:0-5735 GCF_041641335.1 Cohnella sp.
GATGGGGTTAGGACGGACGGCGGCAAACGAATAAGCAAGGATGAAGGACGCTCCGAGTGATCGGGGTGTCCTTTTTTTTGACGGCGTCGTACGATTGTTCGGCTTCGAACGCTTTCGCGATAAGGCGGTCTGTTTTTTAAAATATGAAAGCGATTTCTAGGGAAAACTCGATAAGTTCTGCCGGGCATATTTTGTGAAAATCAGAAAAAAAGTTTCGTATATAATAAAAAATATTGAAATTATATTTCCGAAACAATATAATGTTTGTGCAAGGGCTAGTCAGAATAGCAGATTGAAAGATCTTTTATAAAAGGGGGGGTCAAGATGGGGAACGGAGTTTTGGTCGGGGCTGATCAGGTCGACCGACTGAGCGGGAGTCTGAAGGGGCGCCGATTTGCGCTTCTTACCAATCCGACCGGGATCGACTCCGGATTCCGTTCGACGATCGAGGTGTGCGCCGGCATTGAGGGCGCCAAGCTAAGCGCTTTCTTCGCTTGCGAGCACGGCCTGCGCAACGAACTGCAGGCGGGGGTGAAGTTCGAGGATCACACGGACGAGGAGTACGGCATTCCGGTGTACAGTCTGTACGGGAAAAACCGCGTGCCAACCGCGCATAGCTTGCAGGGATTGGATGCCGTCGTCTTCGACATTCAGGACTTGGGAGTACGTTTCTATACGTACTTGACGACGCTTGTCTACGCCATGTCGGCATGCGCGGAGAACGGTGTGAAGCTCATCGTGCTGGACAGGCCGAACCCGCTTGGCGGGCACCGGGTCGAGGGAGGCCTGCTGCGGGAAGGTTTTTATTCGATGGTCGGAGCGTGGGAAATGCCCGTGCTCAGCGGCATGACGATCGGCGAGTTCGCCCGCCTCGTCAACGCCCAAGCCGAGAAGCCGTGCGAGCTGGAGATCATTCCTCTGCAGGGCTGGCGGCGCTCGATGGAGTATTCCGATACGGGGCTGCCTTGGATTATGCCTTCCCCGAACATGCCGACCATCGACACGGTACGGATCTATGGGGGCAACTGTTTATTCGAAGGAACGAATCTTTCGGAAGGAAGAGGCACGACGCGGCCGTTCGAGATGGTCGGAGCTCCATGGCTCGACCATAAGCAGCTCTGCGACACGCTGAACGCGCTGGAGCTGCCGGGAGTCCGATATCATCCGGTTACCTTCACCCCAACCTTCCAGAAGCATGCGGGACAGCTTTGCAAGGGCGTGTTCACCTACGTAACCGACAAGACAAGCTTCCTTTCCGTCGAGAGCGGCTTAACGCTGCTCCATCATATCGTCTCGCTGCATCCGAACGAGTTCGAATGGCAGGGGAGCGAGGACGGCAAAACCTTTATCGATATCCTGAGCGGCAGCGACGAGGTTCGCCGTCGGATTGCGCAACCCGAAGGGTTGAAGGAGATCGCGGCCTCATGGAAGCGGCAATCCCAGGAGTGGGGAGAGCAGCGTAAATCTTACTTGCTATATGAGGACTAAGCTCGGGAAGGGGCTTGCGATGCAAAGGAGTTGCGGAAGATGAACGAGCAATGGTCGGTGGAAACCGACTCCGGGTGGAAGTTGACCGAAGATGCGGCAGCCCGGATCAGGAAACCGATCCTGAAAGCGATCGAAGATGGGCTGATTCCCGGCGCTTCCGTCGCCATCTCCTTCAGGGGAAGTCGCATTTGCTATGCGGCCGGGCTTGCGGTAAGCGCTCCCAATGATTGCCCGGCCGGTCTGGATACGCTCTACGATTGCGCCTCTCTGACGAAGGTCGCGGTAACGCTGCCGCTTATTCTTCAACTGTGCGAACAAAACCGGCTCGGTCTGGACGCCGAAGCTTCCGCCTATTTACCCGAGCTCCGAGGCGGCGGAGCCGCACGGATCACGATTCGCGAGCTGCTCGCCCATACGTCGGGGCTGCCGGCCACTCACGATTTTTACAGCGTTCCCTGGAGTTTGGAGCGGATATTGGCCTTCATCGGGAACGAGGCTCCGATCGAGCGTTCGGTCAAAACGGTTGTCTACAGCGATTTGGGCTTTATCGTACTGGGAGCGGTCGCCTCCCGTTTGTACGGTCTGCCCCTGGACGAGGCGGCCCGGCGTTATCTTTTCGAGCCTCTCGGGATGACAAAAAGCGGGTTTTGTCCCGATCGAAGCAATCTCGACGCAATCGCCGCCACGGAATGGTCGGACGAACTGGGCGGCTTCTGGCACGGTATCGTCCATGACGAGAATGCCCGCGCCCTGGGAGGTGTAAGCGGTCATGCAGGATTGTTCTCTACGGCCGAGGATTTGCTCAAGTATGCGCGGCTTTGGCTGAATCCCGGGGGCGTCAGTACTTCTCCGCTGTCCAAGACAATGGCTAGGGAAGCGACCAAGCTTCAAACCTTCGGGGCAGGCTCGTCACGAAGAGGGCTTGGCTGGGTGTTGAAGGGAGACGAGGCGGATGTGTCTGGAGCTTTGATGACCCCCGAGGCTTTCGGCCATACCGGATTTACCGGAACGAGCCTTTACGTGGATCCCGGCTACCAACTCGCCGCCGTGCTACTGACGAATCGTGTTCATTATGGAAGACATCTTAACGTTACCGGGCTTAGGCATTCGTTTCACGAGGCGGTTGTCCGCGCTCTAGTCGGGCAAGATTGAATCGATTCTATTCCAATCGAATTGACAGGAGGAATTCCGAATGAAATTGAAAGCTCAATCCGCTACGATGCTGATCTTGATTCTGTCTCTGATTCTGGCCGCATGCGGCGGAAAAGATGGAAATAACGGCGGTGCCGCCACTTCCTCGCCGACCGGCTCCGAGAAGGCGTCTCCCGACGGCAAAGTGACCGTGACGGTTACGTCGTGGCGCGCAGAATCCAGCGAGCAGCAGTTTTACAAAAAGCTGCAAGAGGAACTGAACAAGACGTCTCCGGAAATTGTCATCGATTATCAACCGGTTAAAGCGACCGAGTACAATACGACGCTTAATCTGAACCTGAACACGGGAACGGCCGCCGACATCATTCACCTTCGTCCTTACGCGGGGGGCAAAGCGGTTGCCGATGCGGGCTTCCTGGAGCCGATCGACGGGCTGACGGGTCTGGATAAGTTTACCCCGGCACAGCTTGCGGCAGCGCAGGGCTCCGACGGCAAGCAATACGGCGTGCCTTACATGCTGAGCTCTACGCAAATTTTATACAACAAAGAAATCTTCGAGAAGAATAATCTGCAGGTTCCGCAAACGTGGGACGGATTTATTCAAACCGCCGAGAAGCTGAAAGCGGCCGGCGTCACGCCTCTCGCCTTCGGCTCCAAGGAAGGCTGGGTGCTGTCGCTGATGCACGGAGCGGTCGGCCCGCAGTTCTACGGCGGCACCGGGTTTGTCGAGAAGTTCCTCGCCGGCGAAGCGAAGCTGGACAGCCCGGAATATATTCGTTCGATTCAGGCGATGAAGGACTTGCAGCCGTATTTCCCGGCCAACTTCGAAGGACTTGGCATGGAGGACGTTCGCACGCTGTTTGCCACCGGACAAACCGGCATGGTCATTAACGGACACTTCGAGATCGCGTCCATTCTGGGTCTCAATCCGGAGCTTCAAATCGGCGTATTCCCCGTGCCTCCCGCAGAGGCCGGCGGACAAGGATCGGTGTCCACTTGGGTCGACGGTTCGTTCGCTCTGAACAAAACGTCCCAAAACAAAGAGGCTGCACGCAAAGTGCTGGAGTTCATGACGACCGAGGCGTACGGCAACCTGATTCTGGATCACACGAAATCTCCGTCTCCGATTCCGGGCACGTCTACGGACAACGAGCTGGTCAACGAGATCGCTCAGCTGTCCGGCACGAACGCGACTCCGTATTTTGCCGTTACGGCGCTGAACAACGGGAATCCCACGACGAAATCGACGTTGGAAAATTCCCTGCAAGCGATGTATCTGGGTATGCTGACTCCGGAGCAGGTTGCGGCAGAAGTACAGAAGAGCGTCGACACCTGGTTCTCTAAGCAAGCGAAATAATCATCAAGATCACATCCGCAACGGACGCGGCCGCGGATCGTACGAAAACCTTCTGGAATGGACGAGATCCTTCCGGAATGGATCGTGAACCGCGGCCGTTCGTTATCGGATTTACTGCGAATGCGAGGTGGAATCCGCCTATGGGAAAGGCGAACAACGAAAGCCTGAAAATTCGCGGAGGTACGCGTAATAAGTGGCTCGTTCATTTATTTCCGCTTCCTGCCGTCGCGATTTATACGATTTTTATCGTATATCCGATTCTGGCCGCCTTCACTTACAGTCTGTTTGAATGGAAAGGACTGATGATGGGAGGGTTCA
Source organism: Cohnella sp. (assembly GCF_041641335.1). Taxonomy (NCBI): domain Bacteria; kingdom Bacillati; phylum Bacillota; class Bacilli; order Caryophanales; family Paenibacillaceae; genus Cohnella; species Cohnella sp. The sequence goes on from NZ_JBEPYQ010000169.1 coordinate 4,316, forward strand.
ACCAGTTCGACAACTATAAGCGGTTGTTTACTCAAGAGCCGTACAACACGATGTTCTGGAACGCCTTGTCGCATAATGTGTACTACTTCGCGATCGAAATGCTCGTTCAGAATACGATTGCGTTCGCTTTGGCGTACGTGATCTACAAAAAGATAAAGGGCGTCTCCTTCTTCAAGATCGCCTACTTTCTGCCCCGTCTGCTGTCGATTATCGTCGTCGGCTTCCTGTGGAAGCTGATCCTGAACCCGAACATCGGCGTTCTGAACGCCAGTCTGCGCGCTGTCGGCCTGGACTCCTGGGCGACCGCCTGGCTGGGCAACCCCGATACGGCGCTGACAGCCATTGCCCTGATCAACTCCTGGTTTGCGGTCGGCTTCTATATGTTGATTCTTCTGGCGGGCCTTCAATCGATCTCCGTCGAGGTGCTCGAGGCGGCCAGGCTGGACGGCGCGACCGGCTTCCGGCTGATTCGCTCCGTCGTGCTGCCGATGATGTTCCAGCCGCTCGTGATCGTCATCGTCATGACCTTTATTCAATCGTTCGAGGCATTCGAGCTCGTGTTCGCGATGCAGGGCTCCATGGGAGAGCCGTACTATTCGACCGACTTGCTGGCCGTCTTTTTCTACCGCACCGCATTCGGCACCAGCTCGGGAGACGCAGGCTCCCTGGGCATCGGCTCCGCGCTGGCGGTGGTCATGTTTGTCATCATCGCGACGATATCCGCCCTGTTTATGCGCTACGTAAATAAGCGGGATCAGACCTAACGAAAGGAGCCTAGAATGCATGAGCATGAAAATGATGAGGCGAAGCCTGCTATACACGGCCGCAATCGGATACGCGCTCCTTTCGCTCTTTCCGCTGGCGCTGATGCTGATTTCTTCGCTCAAGCCTAATATCGAGATTCTGACTAAGCCGTTGGAGCTGCCCAGCAAGCTGACGTTCGCTTCTTACGAGAAGCTGTTCGTGGAATTGGATTATTCCAAGTACGTGTTCAACAGCGCGTATATCAGCATCATGAGCTTGCTCATGGTGCTCGTATTCAGCGTCATGGTGTCTTACTATATCGCAAGATTCGACTTCAAATGGAACGGCATGTTGTTCTTCTATTTTTTGATCGGGATGATGCTGCCGATCAAGCTCGGATTAGTTCCGCTGTTTCTGCTGATTCAGGACTTGAATCTGGTCGATTCGCATTGGTCCGTCATTCTCATCTACGTCGGCTCGGGTCTGCCGATGGCCGTGCTGATTCTGGCCGGTTTCTTTCGCACTTTGCCTAAAGAGCTGGAAGAGGCGGCCAGAATAGACGGGTGCACCAATGCGGGCCTGCTGATGAAGATTCTCGTTCCGCTGATGAAGCCCGCTATCGGGACGGTTACGATCATCAATTTTATCGGGGTATGGAACGAATTTTTCTTCCCTA
>NZ_JBEPYQ010000170.1:0-5108 GCF_041641335.1 Cohnella sp.
TGTCGCTGAGCGCGAGCAGCGATCTGGCCATCTCCATTCTTTGCTTCGTTACGTATTCGACGAACGTCTCCCCGAAATGCTGCTTGAACAGCAGGCTGAAATAACTGCCGCTGATGCCCAAATATTCGGCCAACACGTCGATGCTAAGCTCCGCGGACAGGTTTCGTTCGATGTAGTCTTTGGCGGACAACATCAGCACGTCGCTCGTCTTCTTCTTCATGACGCTTTCGAGCGATTGATCGACTAGCCGGTTGACGACTTGCAGCGTCTCCCGGATGCCTTGGTGCCGATCGATCTGCCGCCAGATTTCCGTCTCCTCGTCCCGCGTGATCACCTCCATCTCCCTCATCTCCCGAAGCAGGTGAATGCACAGGTAGTGGACGATCGGCGCGACGCGCTCGAACGAATTTTCCGGCAGCGACCGGAAGCTCTCGTTCAGCTCCCGCAGGGAGGTCTCGGTACGGCGGCGGTCGCAGCGCTTCAGCCCGGTCACCATCTCTTCGATCGTATCCCACAACTGCTGCGAAGTATCCAGGCTGCCGCGGGCCTTCTCCGAAACGATGACGCCTTCGTGGGCCGTTGACGACAAATACAACGACCTTTGCAGACTCTTGTACGTCTTGGACAGCTGCTTCAGTGTCACCTCCGCCGGATGAAGCGCGACCCGAATGCTCAGCTTGAGGTAGCTCTGCACCGCCTGGCGCAGCGTTTCCGCCCAGGACATGCATTGCGTCCTATCGTACAGATCGGGCGCGGAGCGTTCGATCAGCACGCACCATTCTCCGCTCCGCACCTGAATTACGGAATAATTGACGCCGAACGCCGCCAGGTTTTCATGCAGGATGTTGTTGATGGCGAAGTTCCACAGCTTGCGTTCCTTATCGTCCCAGAACCTCTCGCGCTTGGAATAGTCTTCGACGCCGACGAGCATCATGGCGAACCCCAGGTGATCGCCTTCCAGTTCACCGAGCTTCAGGAACGGCCTGCTGGCCGAGCCTCCCAGATCGGTAATCTGATCGTACAGCACCTTCTCGTAGGCGAGATGGAATACTTGCTTCCATTCCTGCTGCATCGAACGCTGCTCGAGACTTCTCTCGCGGATGGCGTCCGCCAGCCTTCGGATCGTCTCGATCAGTTCCTCGTAATCGATCGGTTTCAGAATGTAATCTTTCACTTCGTAGCGGATGACCGAGCGAACGTAGCTGAAGTCCTGATATCCGGTCATCATGATGACTTCCGCTTCAGTGTCGAACTCCCGCAGCGCGCCCAGAAACTCGATCCCGTCCATGACGGGCATGCGAATATCGCACAGAATCAGCTGCGGCCGATGCTCCCTGGCCAGCTCCAACGCCTGCTCGCCATTGCGTGCCGTTCCGATCATTTCGATATTCAGCGCATCCCAAGGGATAACCGCCTGCAGATTTTTCAGAATGTTCACTTCATCGTCGATCAACAACGCTTTCAGTCTCATCGGTGTCTCTCCCTGCCTCTAGAGGTATCAGACATTTGATCGTCGTACCGTAGCCCGGAGCGCTGCACAGCATCAGGCCGTACCGGCCGCCGTAGTGAATGCGCAGCCGATCCGCGACGTTGCCGATTCCGAGCCCGCGGCGTTCGCCCATTTCGGGAGACTCCGCGTACATTTCCTGCAGCGTCGTAATGCCTCTCGTCGCGAACCGCGCAAGCTGCTCTTCCGGTATGCCGATCCCGTTATCCTCGATATAGAAGGCGATATGACGATCTTCAAGCGCTGCTCTGACCTCTATTTTCCCCAAGTATTCGATGCCTTCGAAGCCGTGCTGGATGCTGTTCTCGACGAGCGGCTGCAAGGTCAGCTTCAGAATCGAGTAACCCATCAGCTCTTTCGGAACTTCGATGGAATATTCGAACAGCTCCTCGAAGCGGTACTTCTGGATTTCCAAATAACTCATCAGATGCTCGAGCTCCTGCTCGATCGTAATTTCTTCCTTCTGCTGAATACTGATGCGGAAAATGTTCGCGAGCCGCTGAACCATTTTGCTCACTTTGCGCCCCTCGTTCTGCACCGCCAAAATATTGATCGATTCCAGCGCGTTAAACAGGAAATGCGGCTTGATCTGCGCCTGGAGCAACATCATCTCCGCTTTGCGCTTGCGCGATTGCTCCTGCTTGACGTCGTCGAGCAGTTCGGACACTCTCTTCACGAGGCTGTTGAAGCCTCGCGACAGCGTTGTCGTCTCGTCGTTGCCGACGACCGGCACCTTCGTGGACAAGTCCCCGCGCTCCACCTGCCTCATCGCACGAACGACGCGGACGATCAGCGTCACCATTCTCCGAACGAAAATCAGGTTAAAAGCAAGCGCGAGCGCCAGCGAGATCGAGGTAATGACGACCGTCCAGCGCAATACGATCGCCATGTCGCCGGACAAATATTGCCAAGAGGTGACCATGACCAGCTTCCATTCCCCGACGCCGAGCCGTTGAAGCTGCAAATCCTGCACCGATACGAGACTTTTGTGCCCATCGAACTCGAGCGTCTTGCTTTGCGTCGTAACGCTGTTCATGTCGATGCCTTTGTCGGTATCCACGTAGTCGGTTATGCGGCGCTCTTCGGGATTTTTCTCGCTGTCGTACACGATGTTGCCGTTGCCCGCCACGATGAGAAAGCGTCGGTCGATCTTGCCTTGACTGTTATAGAAGGTGAAAATTTTGTTCAGCTCATTCATCTGAAAGCGCGTGACCAGCACGCCCTTGCTCTTCAGCGTATCGACGTCGAGCAGCACGCGAATCTGCGTGAACAGATTGCTCTCCCCGGTCAGCCTTGTATCTTCGTTCGGACCGACCCAGACGGGAGCCCCGTTCTTCCGCAATGCCAGCTGATAGATCGGGTGGCTCTCCAAGTCCTGCCTGGCGATCGGAGTGTCCTTGGAAGAAAAGTTAACGGTGACCTGCTTGTTGTCGTTGCGGTACAGGGTAACCGAGTTGATGCCGGGGTACGTCAGAAGCACGCGCTGCCGCAGCTTCTCCTTCTCCAGCAACTGGTAATAGGAATCCGAGCTTCTGGACGATTCGCCGGTGCCGGGGTCGCCGCCGGTCGTTCCGGCATCGTCGATCGACTGCTCGACCACCTCGACGCTGTCCTCCATCGTCACCCAGAAATCCGAGAAGTAGTTGGCTTCCTTGATCATGTTGTTGATGTTGCGGCCGATGGCCTTGAGCGTAAGCTCGGTCTGCTCCGCGTATTTCTCCTCCGTCACCTTCTGCGATACCAGGTACGAGACGCTGCCCAGCACGAACAAAGGAACGATAATAAAGGCGAAAAAGGCGGCGAAAATGCGTTTGCTCAGACTCATCTTTCGATGTCCGTCCTCTCGGGTAGGTTGATCTCATTATAGCAGGAGGAGCAGCCGTTAGGCCTTCACGGCACGAAAGTTTGTACTCCCTTTATTATAAAAAGCCGCAGGGCGGCCTATAAGTTGTCATTCCCACAATCGAGGGATAAAAATGAACAGTGCCGGCGTCTTGACGGATGGTTATTTCCTGTTTATATTATAACCAATGGTTAGTAACCGTTGGTTATAACTGATTGGCGTTGCGAAAATTTGGATTGAAAGGGTGATCCCATGTTTGCAGGACATTTCGGAGTGGCGGCGGGAGTCAAGGCGAAAACGCCGGAGGTGCCACTGTGGGCGCTTATGATCGCGACGCAATGGCTTGATCTGCTCTTCATTCCTTTGCTGTTGGCTGGCGTAGAAACGATCGACGACTCTCCTGGAGGCGGCTACGGCGAAAACATCATTCACGCCGATTACACGCATTCCCTGCTGGGCGCCGCGGTCCTTGCCGCTGCGGCGGGCCTGTTGGCGTGGCGCCTGTGGGGGAAGCGGGCCGGCTACGCGATAGGAGCGGTCGCGTTCAGCCACTGGCTGCTCGACCTGATCGTGCACCGCGCGGATATGCCCATACTGCCGGGCAACTGGGGGAACCTGCCTTTGCTCGGCTTTGGAGCGTGGCAGTACAAGGGGCTGTCGATCGGCCTGGAAATCGCGCTGCTCGCGATCGGGTTCGCGATGTACGTGTCTTCCGCGCTTAGGCGAAGCCGGGGCAAGAGCAGGAAATCGGCTTTTTTGGCTTCGGGGGCTTTGGGACTGTTTTTGCTGGCGACGCTTGCGCCGGACGTCGTCAGCCTGCTCTGAATCGGATGTTCCGGATGCCGCCCGCTGCGGACACGAGGTTGATTTGACGCGCGGAAACGCGATAGCTACAATGTCCTTAGCATCGGAAAGGACGGTCAGGCGGTTCCTATGACGACGAAACAGAAGTTGAAGTCGGAAGAAACGAGAAAAAACATCGTGGAAGCGGCGGGAAAGCTGTTTGCGGGCAAAGGCTACGATTCGGTGACGATGCGCGAAATCGCGAAGGAAGCCGGATGCTCCCATACGGCGATTTATATTTATTTCAAGGACAAGGAAGCGCTGCTGACGCAGCTATCCATGCCGCCGCTGCAAGCCCTTCTGGACAAATTCGACGCGCTGCTCGGCGAAGATCGTCCTCCCGAACATCAATTGAAGGCGATCAGCCTGGCATTTATCGGCTTTTGCTTGACCAACCGCAATATGTACAATCTCTTCTTCGGCACGAAATCGGTTCGGGTGGACGACGACTCCCCCGATATGGAGCTGAACCGGCTGCGTAACCATATGTTCGGCAAGCTCATCGAGACGTTGAGGGCTTGCCTCGGCTTGGAGTCGGACGATCCGAGGGCGCTCTCCTTTTCGCGCGTCTACATGTTTACACTGAACGGGATCGCATCGACCTACGCGGAATCCGAAGAATCGGCGGAGCAGTTGATGAACCGGCTGGAGCCGACCTTCCTCCTCGCGTCGGACGTCCTGCTCTCCGGATTCAGGCAGCAGCTCGCCTCCGAGCCGGAACGACGCTGATTTCATATTCCTCTTCTTGCATGGAGCTGTCTCATAAGCAAGGGCGTACAAGATTATCGATGAAAAAAAGCATCGATAATCGTTCGGTACGACTCTGTTTACTTATGGGGCAGCTCCATTTTCATCTCAAAATAATGCTTGACAGCGCTTCCCGGGCAATGGTAGTATCTTCTTCCTTTCGCTTTT
>NZ_JBEPYQ010000171.1:0-4442 GCF_041641335.1 Cohnella sp.
GCACGCCGCCAGCGTTCGTCCTGAGCCAGGATCAAACTCTCCATGAAAGTTGATTCGCTCATTCACTGCTGGTATTGCTTTTTGTTTCTTACGCTCAATGTTCAGTTTTCAAGGTGCAATCGGTGTTGCTCTATTCCGCCACCGCGTTAACAGCGACCTTTATAATATACCACAGCGCCCAACCGGTTTGCAACAAGTAATTTATTCCAAGATTCGATCTTTTCTGTCGGTCATGTCGACCGCCTAAGAGGCGCGAGATATAATTTAACACACGATAACCCCACGCGTCAACCGCCTGACAAACATTTTTCGCGAAATCCTTAATATTTATTACGGCCACAATTTCCCCATGCTCATTCAAGACAGCAGAGACCACTGCAACCCGAGCACAAGCCCGATGCCGGGCACTCCGAGCAGCGCCACCGTACCGATCGTGAACGGATTCAGCGGCACGTACCAGCCCGTCACCCATCCCGAGAAATTTAGCGCATACAGTGCAAAAGCCGCCAACACCAGATGGATCCCGAATCTCGTCAGCCATCCTTTAGGAACATTGCGCCTAAGAAGAACGACGATCAACGACAAGCCCGACACGACGAGCAGCGCAAGCCAGAACGTTTTCATTTCGCTTCCCGGACCTCCTTAACAAAATCGGCCGACTCGCCCCATTTCCCCTTCGCCTGTTTGAGCAGCATGCCCAACTTCTTCTCCGCGGCTTCCAGACAGAAGATCGCGTAGTCCACATGATCCTCTCCCAGCGCATGTTGGAATCTCCACTCCGCGTTTTTCCACTCCTGCTCGGCTCTCCGAATGTCCGCGATCAGCGCCTGGTTTTCGAGCGACAGCACCGCGCTTGAGGCGCGCTTTTTGAACCATTCCATTTTCAAATCCTCCTCGCTTTACTCATGAATACCCGAATCGGGGGACAACCTATTGTTATTTCTATGAGAAAGCTAAACTCTCTTAGAACCGCTCGGTCGACAAAGCAGGGTTAACAAGTTGTTTCATCGAATAAGCATGAGAGAATGACAAGGTTCATTCATGGATAAAAACAACAAGGCAGGTGCGACCCTATGAAATTTACAGAGTACCAATACGAACGTCCGGACGTTCAACAGTTCGAACGCAGCTTCAAAGCTCATTTGGCGGCATTCGCTTCCGCCGGCAGCTACGAGGAGCAGGATTCGTCCATGACGGAGATCAACAAGCTTCGCAACGGATTCGATTCGATGAGGGAAATCGCAGGCATCCGACATTCCATCGATACGGAAGACGAGTTCTACAAAGCCGAGCAGGACTTCTTCGACGACAACGGCCCCGTAGTCCAGGAATACGTAACCGACTATTACCGGGAGCTGGTCCATTCCAAGTTCCGTCCGGAACTGGAAACCAAGTGGGGAACGCAGCTGTTCCGGCTGGCGGAGCTGTCGCTTAAGACGTTCAGCCCGGAGGTGATTGAAGATCTCCAACAGGAGAACAAGCTGACGACGAAATACGCGAAGCTGATCGCCTCGGCCAAAATCCCGTTCGAAGGCGAAGAAAGGACGTTGGCCCAACTGGCCCCGTTCCAGCAATCGACCGACCGAGACGTCCGCAAGCTGGCTTCCGAGGCGTCCTCCGGATTCATGGCAAGCCACGAAGAGGAACTGGACGGCCTGTACGACGAGCTGGTGAAAGTGCGAACGAGAATCGCCGCCAAGCTCGGCTTCCGCAACTTCGTCGAGCTCGGCTACGCAAGAATGAGCCGGACCGATTACAATGCGGGAATGGTGGCGAACTTCCGCAGTCAGGTGCTGGAGCACATCGTACCGATCGCCTCCAAGCTGAAGGAGCGGCAGCGGGAGCGGATCGGCGTCGATCGCCTGCTGTACTTCGACGAGAACTTATCCTTCCTGTCGGGCAACGCCAAGCCGAAAGGCGATCCCGATTGGATCGTGGCCAACGGGGAGAAAATGTACGCCGAGCTGTCTTCCGAGACGGACGCCTTCTTCCGCTTCATGCAGGATAACGGATTGATGGATCTGGTCAGCAAAAAGGGGAAGCAAAGCGGAGGGTATTGCACGTACATCAGTCAATACGAAGCGCCGTTTATTTTCTCCAACTTCAATGGAACGGCGGGCGACATCGACGTGCTGACGCACGAAGCCGGCCACGCCTTCCAGGTGTACGAGAGCAGAAAGTTCAAGGTACCGGAGTACAGCTTCCCGACTTACGAGGCATGCGAAATTCATTCGATGAGCATGGAGTTTTTCACTTGGCCGTGGATGGACCTGTTCTTCCTGGAGGAGACGGACAAGTACCGTTTCCAGCACTTGGCGGGCGCGCTGCTCTTCCTCCCTTACGGAGTTTCCGTCGACGAATTCCAGCATTTCGTGTACGAGAACCCGGAAGCGACCCCGGCGGAACGCAAGCAAGCCTGGCGGGACATCGAGAAGAAATATCTCCCCCACCGCGATTATGCGGACAACGGATATTACGAGCGGGGCGGATACTGGCATAAGCAGGGCCACATTTTCAGCTCGCCGTTTTATTACATCGACTACACGCTGGCGCAGATCTGCGCGTTTCAATTCTGGAAGAGGATGCACGAGGATCGCGGCGCCGCGTGGGCCGATTATCTGCATCTGTGCCGACTGGGAGGAAGTCTGTCGTTCACCGAGCTGGTGAAGGAAGCCGGTCTGATCTCTCCGTTCGAAGACGGCTGCGTCACCTCGGTCATCGGAAGTATCGAGAGCTGGCTGAACGGCGTAGAGGATCAATCGTTGTAGAAAAAGGAAAACCCCGAGTTCGCCTTCATGGGCGGGTCTCGGGGTTTTGCGTATAGCGATGGCGCGTCAATTCAACTCTCTGCGACCTTCCAACGCCTTGGAGATCGTCACTTCATCCGCGTATTCCAAGTCTCCACCAACCGGCAATCCATGCGCGATTCGGGTAACCTTAATGCCGAACGGCTTAACCAGACGGGATAAGTACATCGCCGTCGCCTCGCCTTCGATGTTCGGATTGGTCGCCAGAATCAGCTCCTGCACCTGCTCGTCGCCGAGCCTGCGCACCAATTCCGCGATCCGAATATCGTCCGGCCCCAGGCCGTCCATCGGAGAGATGGCCCCGTTAAGCACATGGTAATGCCCGTTGTACTCGCGGGTTCTTTCCATCGCTACGAGATCCTTCGGCTCCTGCACGACGCAGATGACGGAGGCGTCCCGCGCTTTGTCCGAACAAATACGGCAAGGATCCGTGTCGGTAATATTGCAACAGACGGAACAATAAGTCAGATTGCGCTTGACGTTCACCAACGCCTTGGCGAAATCGATCACGTCTTCTTCTTTCATCCGCAGGACGTGGAACGCCAGCCTTGCGGCCGTCTTCGGTCCGATGCCGGGAAGGCGGGAGAAGGAGTCGATTAGCTTGGCGATCGGTTCCGGATAGAACAAGGGCTCAGTCTCCTCTAGAACAAGCCGGGAATCTTCATGCCCCCGGTATACTTGCTCATGTCTTGGTTGGCCAGATCGTCGGCTTTGGTGAGGGCGTCGTTGACGGCTGCCAGAACGAGATCCTGCAGCATCTCGACGTCTTCCGGGTCGACCGCTTCCGGCTTGATCTTGACGTCGAGCAGCTTCTTGTGTCCGTTGACGACAACGGTCACGACTCCGCCGCCCGCGGATCCTTCGATCGACTTGCTGCCGAGCTCCTCTTGGGCTTTCAGCATTTGCTCCTGCATCTTCTTCACTTGCTTCATCATTTGGTTCATGTTGTTCATTTTGTGCAACCTCCCGTAGGTTTGTTTTTTTTAATCGTCCTTAATCGTGACCAGGTCTTCTCCGAACAGCTTCACGGCCTCGTCTACCCAAGGCTCGCTGCGGCCGCCGTCCTCCCCTTCGGGAACGAGCTGCAGCTCCTCGGCCTCGGAGGCTCCTTGCGGCTTGCCCTCCGATTCGGAGAGCACCTCCTGCCACTCTCGCTGGAGAGTGGTGACCAGCTGCGTCGGACTGCCGAAGATGGAGCTCAGCACCCCTTCGATTACCCCTCTGTTGGCCGGCTTCTCGGTCGTCTCCCGGTGAATCGTGTTCTTGAAGGCGACGAGAATCGAATCCTCCGCGAAGGAGACCGGCTCCCCGTCCACCAGCCAAGCGTGAACGGTGACCCGCTCTTCCCTGACCCTCTGCATGATTTGCGGCCACTTCGTCAGGTAGGAGCCGGCGGAACCGCGGGCTTCCGCGAATACGGCCAGCTTCTGCCGCGATACCGTCGACACCCGCGGCGCGGGAGCGGCGGCGCCACTCGCGCCGCGCGAACTCCCCGGCCCCGCGGCCGGCTTGCCGCCCGGCGCGGCGATGGACGCTCCGCCACTGATCAGCGCGCCCAGCTTGTTCTCCAAGGCCGCGATCTGCTGCTTTAATTGGCCGATTTCTCCCCGGCTCACGCCCGCCTCGGCGGAGACT
>NZ_JBEPYQ010000172.1:0-4422 GCF_041641335.1 Cohnella sp.
ATCAAGCTGCAGGAAGAAATCGGACTGGACGTGCTCGTGCACGGCGAGTTCGAGCGTACGGACATGGTGGAATTTTTCGGCGAGAAGCTGGCCGGCTTCGTCTTTACGCAGAACGGATGGGTGCAATCGTACGGTTCCCGCTGCGTGAAGCCTCCGGTCATCTACGGAGACGTCGCGTTCGAGCAGGCGATGACCGTCGAGGAGACGAAATACGCGCAATCGCAGACGTCCCGTCCCGTCAAAGGCATGCTGACCGGGCCGATCACGATCATGAACTGGTCGTTCGTCCGCGACGACATTCCGCGCGAGCAGATCGCTTATCAGCTTGCCTATGCGCTCAGACAGGAAGTCGAGGCGTTGGAGCAGGCGGGCATCGGCATGATTCAAGTCGACGAGCCGGCCGTGCGCGAAGGGCTGCCGCTGAAGGAGCAAGATCAGGCGGATTACTTGGCCTGGGCTGTCAAAGCGTTCCGCATGACGACTTGCACGGTGAACGACGAGACGCAAATTCATACGCATATGTGTTACTGCGAATTCCATGACATGATCGACTCCATCGAGTCGATGGATGCGGACGTGATCTCGATCGAGACGTCGCGCAGCCACGGCGAGCTCATTCATAGCTTCGAGGAGAATACCTATAAGCTCGGCATCGGCCTGGGCGTCTACGACATCCACAGCCCTCGCGTGCCGGGAGTGGAGGAGATGAGCGGCATGATCGACCGCGCGCTGCGCGTGCTCGATCCGCAGCTGTTCTGGATCAACCCGGACTGCGGCTTGAAGACTCGCGGCCAGGAAGAGACCGTCGCCTCGCTGCGCAACATGGTCGAAGCGACGCGGATCGCCCGCGCAAAACACGCATAATCAGCTTCGATCAAACTTAACGGATTTCGTTATCTACCCGTGCCGATTGGCGCGGGTTTTCTCTTGCGGAGATTGGGCGGCGAGAGAGTTCATGAAGTTGGACAACCATATCCGGTTGTGGAATCAAGTGTACGTCGAGTTGATCGATATTCGATCCAATCGGATGGAGACAAAGTCGAGCAGATGCTCAGAGGACGGAAGGGAACGATCGGGGACGGACTATTGTCTAATAGGTTGGAGGTGAGGCGATGGACTCTCAGGTCGAGCTGCAGTATTTGGAGCGCAAGGAAGCGATGGACAAGACCGAGCTGTACCATCTCATGACCGCGTACGGCGACGACGTCAGGCGATATGCATACGCGATAACGAAAAATCGGGAGCAGGCGAAGGACATCGCGCAGGAAACGTTCCTCAAGGCGTATCGCGGCTTCGGATCGTTCAAGGGCCGCTCCTCTCTCAAAACGTGGCTGTTCTCGATTGCGAGAAACGCGGCGATCAACGAGATGAAGTCGAGCTACATGCGCCGCATCGTGCTGTGCGAGTGGGTGAAGCCGCGCGGAGTGGGCGAATCGGCCGAGGCGGCGTACCTGGAGGAGCAATCCGTCCGCGAGATCAGGGAAGCGCTGATGAGCTTGTCGCTGAAGCTGCGGGAGGTGCTGCTGCTCTCGCTGGAGCACGGGCTGACGATGCCCGAGATCGCCGAATTGCTGGACGTATCGGAAGGAACGGTCAAGTCGAGAATGCATCGGGCGCGCCAGACGATGGAGCGCAAACGGAAGGAGATGGAACGATGAGCGACAGTTCGTCTGCCTGGGAAAAACGAGTTAAGGAAGGCTTGTTCCAAGAGGAAAGGTTTACTGACGATATGAAGCTGACGGTGCTTGGGGCGATTGAGCGCAGACCGCGCCGGATTGCGGGGCTATGGCCGAAGCTGACCGGAACGGCCGCGGCTTGTCTGGCGGCGCTCCTTCTTGTCGTCTACTGGCCGAGCGGGAGCGTCGATACCGCTCGGCCGCAGGGATCGGCAGCCGGAGTAGAGAGCGCACTGAGGTTTCAGCCGTTGGAGGTGCGGACGCTGGAGAGAGGGCAAACGATTTATGAGGCGGCCCCGGACATTTTACCCGGATTGTCTAACAAGTACAGTCCGCTAAGAAATATGGATTATGTCGAGCAGATCCCGCTGAAGGATATCGAGCTGATCGACGAGAAAGAAATCCCGGGATTCGGTACAACGCTTCGTTACACGCTTAAAAATAACGATGACCTACCGAAGAGCGACGGTACCGGAAAAATCATCATCTATTTCGGCTTCGTCATCGAAGGCCTTTCAGAGCCCGGCCAGCTCTTCCATTACGGCTTCGGCTATCTGGACGGCGACGACTTTAGCGTGACTCGGCTGTTCGGTCAAGAGGTGCTTAAGATCGACAGGCAGCTGTGCAGAATCGATGGGGAGGCGTGCGTCTTCTATGTGATGAAGGATGAGAACGGGGTGAGCACCTTCGCGGACTTTAAAGCAGCGACCTACGAACGGGATCTTGACGGAGACGGCCGGGAGGAAGCGATAGTCGCGACGCACAAGCAAAATCAAATCTACATTTTCAAAGAGGACCAGGGAAGGCTTCAATGGGCAAGCGTGCGGGAAGCGCTGGGAACTGGCAGCGAGGATCGGGTTGTCTATGATGAAGCTGCTGGGCTGTTCGAGATATACACCTCGGCAGCGGAGCAAGGCGACAGTGTCCGAATATACGCTTATACGCAGGGCAACAAGCTTGCAGAAGTGGTACAATAAGAAGAACAAAGGCTGTTTCCCGAAAGGGGAGCAGCCTTCGCCTGTCGGGGCTGCCAGTGTCGTCGACAAGAAGACGCCCGATCTGTCCGATTGGCTCGGAGCCGCGATCTGCATCGTCGGCGTATCGATCATGCTGTGGGCGCCGAGAAGTTGACAAGGAATGACATCAGGATGAGCGGAGACGATTTGCATATGGAACACTTGACGACGGATCGATGGGATGAAGCGTTGTGGGCGGAGGCGGACGTCATTTATCGTGAGGCGTTCCCCGAGCATGGGCGCAAGAGCGAAGCGATCGTCAGGCGCATGTTCGAGCGCGGCCTGTGCACGCTGCATGTGTGGCGCATGGACGGCGAAGCCGCGGCGATGGCGCTGACGGCGTTTGATGACCGCTCCGGCTTGCTGGTTATCGACTACATAGCCGTAAGGCGATCGCGGCGAGGGCAGGGGATCGGCCGTCGCTGCGTCTTGCAGCTGCGGGATTGGATCGCGGGCGCGAAGCCGGGCTGCTGCGGCATTGTCATTGAAGTGGAAGCGGAGGAGAAGGAAGAGAACGCGGGACGCATCCGGTTCTGGGAGAGCGCCGGTTTCCGGCTGACCGAGTACGTACACGTCTACATCTGGGTTCCGGAGACGTACCGGGCGATGTCGCTCGGCTTCGATGCGTCTTCGCCGCTTACAGACGACGGAAAGGAACTGTTCAAAGCCATTACGCGGTACCATGAGCGTGCTTATCGGAGAACGAAAGGCGGCTGCAGCGGCGGTAAAGTTTGATTATAGCCGTTTATTCACTTTTGTCCGGATGCGTTCGGTCGTACAATAAAGGTGTCGGGCCCGACGAATTATGCGCGAAAGGAGCTGATCGAGTTGATCTACCATCCTGAGGTGGTCTCCGTTTAGACGGGGACGCCGATTAGGGAAGGAGGCCGCAAGGCCTCCTTTTTTCATACCTTGTGGGATAGAGCGGATTTCAATATACTGGAAATACGAACTTTGCGTTCGCGCTGTTTGTTTTTCGGCAATCATCATTCGAAAAGAAGGAGGAGAAATGAAAACATGGCTAAGGCATATGCGAAGAAAATCTTATCCATTATCGGTGCGTTAGAATTAAAGGAGGACCAACTTGATCTACAAAAACGGGAGAGATGTGCTTCCCCCTAGTTTGCTGCGGGAGCTGCAGAACTATGCGGGCGGCGAGCTGATCTACATCCCTAAGCCGAATGAGCGTCGAGCGCGTTGGGGAGAGGTTAGCGGAACGAGGAAACTGCTTGCGGAGCGCAATAAGGAAATTTGCCGGCTGCACTCGGACGGGATGACGGTATCCGAGCTTGTAGCCAGATTTCATCTGTCCGGGGACAGCATTCGCAAAATCATCGTCAAATCGTAATAGACTATCTTATGCCCGCGTCGATCGCGGGCTTTCGTCTGATTCGACACATTTCTTTCGATTGTTGAGCATTTGTTCATATGATATCCTGTTGATGCAGGGAAGAGGATGTCCATTGGAAAAGAGTGAGAATAATGAGACGATTCAACTGGATACTGCTTGTCATGCTTGTTGCAATGCTGCTGGCGCCGGCTTCAGCCTGGGCGCATACGGGGCTGAAATCTTCTACCCCGGAAAACAAGCAAACGGTGGACACGGAATTGCAAGAGATCGTCATGACGTTTAACGGCTTTCCGAGAGAAGTCCCCTTCCTCTACAGGGAGGGGATGAATAGCGGCCAGGCGAAGCCTGGAAGCTCTTATTGCTCCGGTTTGTGGCAATT
>NZ_JBEPYQ010000173.1:0-4219 GCF_041641335.1 Cohnella sp.
TTCCTTCCGCTGCCTCCGGGCAAACGTAAGCCGGAAACTGCTGAATCGGCAGCGAAGCTTCGAACCCGACGCGCGCCATCTCCTCCGGCCGGAATGGACCGGAGAACGGAAGGAGCCGGTACGTCAGGCCAATCGGTCCGGGCTGGCTGGCCCGGAAATTGGTGTCCCAGTAGTTGTTCAGCGGCCATGCCAGCAGCAGCGGATTGGCTTCACGCGGAATCGCCGCGCTCTCCCGGCCAAAATTGAAGCCGCCGATCTGCACGAGCGGGGCATCCGGACAAGCCAGTGTGACGCCGTAGCGGCCGTCGTACACCGATACCGCGCGATCCGCCGTCACCCAATCCCGGCTGACGCCCGGAAGCTGGTCGTCGTCCAGCCGCACCGGCGTGCCGGCGGTATCGAAGACGGCTTCCCATCCCGCGTTCAAACGGAGCGGAAAAGCGAAGTAGAGCGACTCCGGTTCCCGGTCGTCCGTCTTGTCCATCAGCGCCCGCAGCTCGATGTCCGGACGATCGCGGAACAGCGTGATCCGCTGCTCCAGCTTGCGGACGCCCGGCGCCTCCCAGACCAGCGTCAGCGTAACGCCGCTGTCGTGCTCGGCGGCCGAGCACGACAGCAGCCGGTCCGCGCCTCTGCGGCGAGCCTTCCAATCGTTGTTCCAGCAGCTTACGCTGTTGTTGCATTTGTCGATGTCGCGCAGGAACAGCGTCTCCCGGTGGCGCCGCCCGCGAAGCGGATCGGGCATCTCGTTCACGTACTGGAACAACGTCCATTCGCTGTCCGGATCGATC
Source organism: Cohnella sp. (assembly GCF_041641335.1). Lineage (NCBI taxonomy): Bacteria > Bacillati > Bacillota > Bacilli > Caryophanales > Paenibacillaceae > Cohnella > Cohnella sp. The sequence continues at coordinate 792 of NZ_JBEPYQ010000173.1, forward strand.
ATCGACCAGCCCGCTTTCTTGTCGAACAGCTCCGCGATTCGTCCGGTCTGCGGGTCGTAGCCGAGCCGGTAATACGGGGTCTCGATCCGTCCCGGCTCCAGCTTCAGTTCGTCCTCCGCTTTTACGGCGCGGGCAAGCGCCGAATGAGGAACCTTCTTCCAGCTAAAGGGAGGGACGGTGATCCTGCCGAAGGACGGCAAGCTCCAATTCGTGTCCAGGTTGTTGGCATGCACGCACAACCGCGACGCCGTCAGATGGCGGCCTTCGTGGTACCAATGCTCCGTCAGCCGCAGATCGACGGTCTGCTCCACGGCCGACGCGTTCACGAGCAGCGTCCCCTCCGGCTTGCCGGATTGCGGCGGATTGCCGGCGAAGCGCTCCAGTTCGCGGTTGAGCAAATACCCGCTAAGGCTGTTTGCCTGATGGGCGAAATGCGCTTTGTGCCCCCACAGCACTTTCGTGTACGTCGAGTCGGGATCGGTGACGGAAATGTTGGCTCCCCACGTATGCTCGTCGTACAGCTGAACCTGCTCCCAAGCTTCCTCATACAAAGCTGCGTCCGACGCAGTCAGCGGCTCGCGGCGGAAGGCGGCGAGAAACTCCGCGCTCTGGAGGGCGGTCTTGGACCGGCGGCTCAAACGGGTTTCGTCGGCGGAGCTGGCCGCTCCGAAGTTCCAGTAATCGGTCCAGTCTCCCGAATAGGCGGGCACCTGCTCGCGAGGGAGCTTCCGCAGCCGCTCAAGCAGCATCTCCGGCGTTGCCATGCGAATCCGGGGGCCGAGCCCTTCCGCGTTCCAGCGCCGGATCATGCCGAGCAGCTCGGTGTCCGGAGGCGTATTGTCGAACATCGGAATGTTAGTCGCCGACAGGTAGACGAAATCGTAAGGGTAGCTTTCGCTTTCCAGGCGGGACAAATAACGGTCAAGCCCCGCCTTCATCTTGGCCATGTCGTTCTCCCACAGCTCTCCGAACTGCGTAAACAGCGAGTAGTGCTCTCCGTGGAAGGTGAGCAGCTCTTGCCGGTTCGGCGCCGCCCAGCGGAATGCGCTCGGGCGTTTAAACGGAATGCCGCCGAAATGGATGTTGACGCCGGTCGTATAGAGCTCGATGCCCGCGTCCAGCAAAATCTGCGCGAACGTCCACGGCTGGCCGTTAATGTCATGGTTGATCGCGGTGCGAATCGGCGCGCCGAAGCGCTCGCGCAGTACCTTGACCGGTCGCAGCGCGCGAATCATCTCCTCCGCGGAGCAGAGGGGCGTACTGTGCAGGTTCACCGCCGTCAGGCAGATCTGACCTCTCCGCACGCACGCGGCGAAGCGTTCGACGCTCGCCTCGTCCGCCGTCTCCAGCCAGCGCACGACCGGCTCTGTCGCCTCGCACGTCCAGTAGAACCGTTCCTCCTCCGGTTGGTCCGCCGTCTCTTCGCACAGCTCGATCGCCTGATCGATATACGATTTCTGCAGCTCCCACAACACCGGCTGCGGGTGCGTATAGCCGACATCCAAATGGCTATGATGGTATACGAGAATTTCCCGGATCCCGGCCATAAGTTTCCCTCGCTTTCGTCTCGTTAATGGTTTGACGGAGCAGCAACGACACTCCCGCGAACGCGCTCAGCGACGTATCGTCGGTCACTTCCAGGGAGACGTCGCATCCGCTGAGCGCTTGCCGCACGCGATCCAGGAACAGCTCCTGGCTCTTGACGATCTGTCCGCCGATAACGACCGCTTCCGGACGGAACGCCTCCAGAAACGGCAGCAGCATCTCGCCGATCCTGTCGCCGAACCGGTGGAAGACGCCGATCGCTTGCGGGTCTCCTCCGCGGGCCATCTCGGCCACGTTCTTCACGTCCAGGCCATCGTCCAGCCCCGCTTCCCTCATGAGGCGAACGATGCCCCTTTTGGAAATGTAATCGTCCACGATCGAGTCCCGGAACGGCTGGTTGTAAATCCAGCCGTGTTCGGGCACGTCCTCCCGATACTTGACGAGGGCGCCTTCCTCCAGGAAGGCCGAGCCCGCACCTGTACCGATCGTCAGACACAGCGCCCTGCCGTAAGCTCTCGCCTTGCCTACGGCGTATTCCCCCAATGCGAACAGGTTCGCGTCGTTCTCGAATACGATGTGAAAATCGGGCGAGCGCTTGCCGGCGAACCAGCTCTCGTTCGCCAATCTCGCGGTCAGCTCCTGCCTTAGATTCACCCCGTAGATGTTCTCGAACTTGTCCACGCCCTGAATGTAGCTTATGCCTTCCTCATAATCGAACGGCCCGGGAAAGGCGTAACCGATGCCGTCGATCCGAAACGTTTTGTCCATAATCCGGTTCGTCTGCTGCTTGATCAAGTCGACGAAATGCGCGAGCAGTTCGTCCTTCGACTCCTTGGACTTGGAAGGATAGATCATGTAGGAATCCGGAACGAGCTTTCCGAGCGCGTTCATGACCGCCGTCTTGATGAACAGGCCGCCGATGTCGAATACGATAGTATATTTTTTCATGTTCCCGCTCTCCCGTTCGTTTAGACAAGCTGCCGAATCCGGATGAATCTTGGCCGGTAGATGCCGCCGAACGCCATGTGGGCGTCCATGCTCGTCGTGTTTACGTTATAGCTGGCCAGCAGCTCTCCCGGATGCGACAGGTGCGGATGGGCTTTGGCATTGTACGAGTAGATGCCGTGCCCCTCCTCCGGCTCCATGCAAGCGTGCACCGGCACGTACGGGCCGAAGGGTCCGACCGGACTGTCTCCCGCGCTCACCGCCACCCGGTTCCCAGACACTCCGCCCTGCTGGACGACGAGGACGTATTTGCCGTCCAGAAATCCGCCGGTTACGGGAGAGACGCTCAGCTCGGACGAGACTCCGGAGGCGATCGGCGCGCACAGGTCCTTGCGCTCCGTCCAGCCGCTTCCGTCCCAGAACGTCCACTTCTCCGTCCGTTCCAGCTCCTCTGCGGGAACGCGGGCGGCGACAAGCTTCGTGACGCCGTCGTTCTGCAGCCCGTACACGTAGACGTAGCCGTCCGGATCGGGAACTCCGGCCTCTTCCGTGCAGGGCAGCACGGCGGCGCCGAAATAAGTCGTATGGCCGGCTGCCGACTGGAAGTACAGATCCGTATCCGCCTGCTCCTGGCGATCCAGGGCCGGACCGCCCGCCTCCATCGGCGCGGATACCCGGACAACGCCGTGCACCGCGAACTGAAAGCCTTCCGGACCGTCCGGATTCGGCCCGACGATCAGCGGGAAGCAGTGAAACTTGCCGCCTACCGACGTTCCGTCCTGCAGCCAATAATACGTGCCTTCATGCGCCAGACCGTTCGGCGTTCGCGGAACGATCGCGCTGCCCGGAATTTCGCCTTCCCGGTTCCACAAGAAGGCAACCGCCGCCGGGTCCGGACGGTCGCCGTCCAGCAAAGCCAGCGTATTATTGATCATGAC
>NZ_JBEPYQ010000174.1:0-4028 GCF_041641335.1 Cohnella sp.
TCCTTCATTCGCCCGAATCGTACGCGGATCAACCTTGGCAACTCGAAAGCTGGAGTATATCGATGCAGTGCGCGCTCTAGGCGCCGGCGATGCACGTATTCTGTTCAAGCACATTCTTCCGAATATCGTGTCGCCGATTATCGTTCAAGCGACACTGCGGATCGCTACCGCCATTCTGGCAGCGAGCGGACTTTCCTTCCTCGGCCTTGGCGCACAGCCGCCGACACCAGAATGGGGCGCGATGCTGAGCGACGGGCGGAACTACATGATCGATCATCCGCATGTTGCGCTGTTCCCTGGGCTTGCCATTGTTGTAGTCGTGCTTGCGTTTAATATTTTTGGCGACGGGCTTCGCGATGCGTTAGACCCGAAGATGAAGAAATAATTTCAGGTAAAGAGGTGCTACCGATTGCTTAAGTATATTGTTCGCAGATTGGTCCAAACGATACCCGTCATTATCGGTGTCACAATTCTCGTATTTTCGCTCATGCACTTGATTCCGGGGGATGCCGCGCAAATTATTGCCGGTGAAGCCGCACCGAAGGAGCAGGTTGAGCAGCTGAGAGAGAAGCTGGGGCTTAACGATCCGATTCCCGTCCAATACATCAAATATATGGGCAACGTCATTCAAGGCGATCTCGGGGCATCCGTAAGGAGCAACCGTCCTGTATTGAATGAAATCAAACACCGGTTCTGGATCACCGTAGAGCTTGCAATTTACAGTACGATTTTGAGTGTGTTTCTCGGTCTTATTGCGGGTATCGTATCCGCCGTCAGGCATTACACCTGGTCCGATGTTTCAATCATGATTATCGCTCTGTTCGGCCTATCGATGCCGAATTTCTGGCTAGGGCTGATGCTGATCCAGTATTTTGCAAACGGACTCATGTGGGTGCCGCCATCCGGCTGGGGCTCGTGGCAGCAAACGATTCTTCCGGTCATTACACTCGGAACGGGCGGCGCAGCGATTATCGCGCGTATGACCCGCTCCAGCATGCTTGAAGTCATTACGCAGGATTACATTCGTACGGCACGGGCTAAAGGGGTAAGCGAGCGGATCGTTATTTTCCGGCATGCGCTCAAGAACGCCCTCATTCCTGTCGTTACCGTTGTCGGCCTTGAATTCGGCGGCTTCCTTGGCGGCGCTGTTCTGACCGAGAGCGTATTCGCCATCAACGGAATGGGACGCCTCGTGATCCAGTCCATCCAGGCCCGCGACTTCCCGATGGTGCAAGGCACAATTCTGATCATTTCCCTGCTTTTCGTATTCGTGAATTTGGCGGTTGACGTCTCGTACCGCTATCTGAACAAGCGGATTGAGCTTCAGTAATCCTAGTTTATATGCAGAAAGAAGGTGCCTGACGTTGGCTGAACATAAAGCTATTCTTGAAGTGCGCAACCTGCGAACTTCCTTCTTTACCGACGGCGGCGAGGTGAAGGCCGTCGATGGAGTTACCCTCAGCGTTCCCAAGGGACAGACGCTGGGCATCGTAGGCGAGTCCGGCTCGGGCAAAAGCATCATGTCCTTGTCGATCCTGCGTCTGATCCAAAATCCGGGCAAAATCGTGGGCGGCCAAATTTTGTTTAACGGCGAAGATCTCGTGACCAAGTCCGAGAAGGAAATGCGCGATATTCGCGGCAACAAAATTTCGATGATTTTTCAGGAGCCGATGACATCGCTCAACCCTGTCTATACGATCGGTGAGCAAATCGGCGAAGCGTTGCAAATTCATCAAAACATGTCCAAAAAGCAGTCGATCATGAAGTCGATCGATATGCTTAAGCTGGTGGGCATCCCTTCTCCCGAGAAGCGGGTGCATCAATATCCATTCGAGCTGTCCGGCGGTATGCGCCAGCGCGTCATGATCGCCATGGCGCTTGCCTGCAACCCGGATCTGCTCATTGCCGATGAGCCGACAACTGCGCTTGACGTTACGATCCAGGCGCAAATTCTGGAGCTGATCAAGGAGCTCCAACAGAAGCTGAATATGTCGGTCATTATGATTACCCATGATCTTGGCGTCGTTGCCGAAACGTGCAACTATGTCGCGGTTATGTACTGCGGTGCTGTGGTTGAATATGCCGATGTGCGGTCTCTATTCGCTAACCCGAAGCATCCGTACACCGTGGGGTTGCTGAACTCCCTGCCGCGCCACGATGTTGACCAGGAGGAGCTTCAGGCTATTCAAGGCTCCGTTCCGAGCCCATTCGATATGCCGAAGGGCTGCAGGTTCGCACCGCGCTGCCCGCATGCGAACGAGCTGTGCCATGAGCGAAATCCGGAGCTAACTCCGACAGAGGACGGCAGCCACATTCGCTGCTGGATGTATACGGATGAGTGGACGGGCGATAAGGAGGTAGCGGTAAGCCATGAAACAACTACTGAAGGTTAAAGGATTAAAGCAATATTTTCCGATCAAGGGCGGATTTTTGGGTCGCACGGTTAACCACGTCAAAGCAGTTGACGACATCTCGTTCGAGGTGTACGAAGGGGAAACGGTCAGCATCGTCGGCGAATCGGGCTGCGGCAAGTCAACGACAGGCCGCGCTATCCTTCGCCTCGAAGAGCCTACAGCTGGAGAAATTCAGTTCGACGGGGACAATGTATTGAAGCTTTCGAAGTCCGAGATGCGCAAGAAGCGCAAGGACATGCAAATTATATTTCAGGATCCGTATGCATCCATCAACCCGCGTCAGACAGTCATCGATGTACTGACAGAAGCTATGGAAATCCAGAATATCGTACCGAAAGCCGAACGCCGCGACCGCGCAATCGAGCTGCTGGAAACGGTAGGTTTAAAAGCATGGCAGGCCGACCGGTTCCCGCATGAATTCAGCGGCGGACAGCGTCAGCGGATCGGTATTGCCCGCGCGCTGTCGCTCAACCCGAAGCTCATTATCTGTGATGAGGCGGTTTCGGCGCTGGACGTATCGATTCAAGCGCAAATTCTGAACCTGCTGAAGAAGCTGCAGCGTGATTTCAAGCTGACCTATTTGTTTATCTCGCATGATCTCGGCGTCGTTCGCCATATCTCCGACCGGATTATCGTTATGTATCTCGGCCGGATCGTCGAAATCGCGGACAAGAAGTCGCTGTTCGAGAAGCCCTCGCATCCGTACACGAAGGCGCTGCTGTCGGCGATCCCGACTCCGAATCCGGAGGTAACGAAGAACCGGATGATCCTGAAGGGCGACGTCCCTTCGCCGATCAACCCGCCTGCCGGCTGCCGCTTCCACACCCGCTGCCCGTTCGCAACGGATCGCTGCCGCAGCGAGGTGCCGGAGCTGCGTACCGCCGTGGGCATGCTGCCGGGCCACCAGGCCGCTTGCCATTATCTCGAGGATATTGCGGCAGGCAAGCTGTAGTTGGGCCATATAAAAGTCCCGGACACCTTGTGTGCCGGGACTTTTATGATCTACCTCGAATAGATTTGAATCTTGTCCGCGTTGATTTCTTCAATAAACTCTGGAGTTATGCTCCTATCGCTCAGTACGACGATGTCTACCTGATACAGCGCGCCAGCTTCTTGAATTTGAGCGAGGTGGGAGCTTCGAACTCCGTCAGCTACGATTGCCAAATCAATGTCGGAGTTAGGTCTATGATCTCCTCGCGCCCTTGACCCGAATAAGTACACTTCCTTTATTTGATCGATTGACCTGAAGGTTTCAAGCAATCTATTCTTGACTGGATCCGGTAGATTCAACAACGGCACCTTCCATCTGTATCTGAATATACCTCAATTCCGGGTAAAACTTTGCTAGGATATTGTGATACGACTCCTCCGCTTTTTCCTCACTATATAAATGGCTCGTCGTATTTCTGAAATAAACCATTTCTCTTGCAACCTCCGGGTCGCGAATCCACCCAGCTGAATAAGCGCAATTGAATATAGAAATCGGGCTCGACTTGTCACACATTCACCCTACGGGTTAATGAACGGGAAGATAAAACTTGATTTTGTACGTTTTTTCATACAAAATCGCCGCATCTAGCGGTTACCCCCACGATTTTGTACGTTTTTTCATAC
>NZ_JBEPYQ010000175.1:0-3387 GCF_041641335.1 Cohnella sp.
GGTGTGCCGGTCGGAATAACGGCCTCCCAGACCGCTATCGCCGCCGAACCGGGTGTACCGGTCGGAATAACGGTCTCCCAGACCGTTAACATCGCCGAAACGGGTGTGCCGATCGGAATAACGGTCTCCCAGACCGCTATCGCCGCCGAAACGGGTGTGCCGATCGGAATAACGGCCTCCCAGACCGCTATCGCCGCCGAACCGGGTGTACCGGTCGGAATAACGGCCCCCCAGACCGCTATCGCCGCCGAAATGGGTGAGCCGGGGTAGCCCCGCAGGCTCGCCCAATAAGCCCGCTCCCCGCGGGCTTATCTCATGCTGCTATAGACCAATTCACGTACATGAACACACTGCTCACAAGGCCCCCCTTAAACGGAGGGAGAGCCGAGCCCCCGGTTAACTCCCTTTGGAGTATCTCCATCCGCACGCCCCGAGATGTTCGGCAAAACCGAGTAATTCCCCGCCCAAAGCCCCCACCTTACCCGAAATGCGCCACAAACCCGGTTGGCGCGCGGGACTCCCATTCGAAACAGGCGGTAAAACAGCCATGAAAACAACCGTGAGAACAGCCGCTATCCTGCGCCGGAGCAACCATGAGAACAGCCGCCATCTTGCGTCGGAGCAACCGTGAGAACAGCCGCTATCCTGCGCCGGAGCAACCGTGCGTAGACCTGATTTATAATTTTGCTTATAATTAATGAAAAAGTAAATTGAAGGACGCGGACGAGACGGAAGAGTAGAGGGGAAGTGTAGAGGAGCGCGTCTACGGCGAATTGGAGGAGGGGACGAATGAAACGAATCCCGATGATGTTGCAGCTGGTGCTGATTCTGTTTTGCGTGCTGGCCGTTCCGGCGGCCATCTTGACCTGGTACAGCGGAACGAGCATCTTGAGCAATTCGGAGAGCGCGATCGCCGAGTCTTCGCTTGCGGGACTGAACGCCAGCCGCAACCTGAACGAGAATGCTTTAGGCAACTTGGCCCAGGATGCGATCCGTTTGGCTTCGACACAAATTTTCGATCGCATTCGCCCATACGAGTCGTTTTCCGAACTGAATACGGATTACGGCAACATGAGCAAGGCGCTTTCCGTGCTGGGGGAGCTTCTGAACCTCAATCACCGCGTCGAAGGCGTGTACTCCACCTACTTCTATCTTGACGATGCGGATTACGTCGTATCCACGGACAAAGGCATTACGATGCTTGAGCGCTACGAGCCGATCGGCTGGATGGAGGATGCCTTAACCGAAAGAAAGGGCATCAGCGGAGTCTGGTACCCGCGCAAGCTGAGCTCGGGACTCCATGTGGTATCGTACGTGTTTCCTCTGAGCCGGTTGTCGACCACGACGCGTGGAACGATCGTCGTTAATTTGCGCGAAAGCCAGGTTGGCCGGTATCTGCAATCGTCGGAGAAGGGAGAACGGGGTTATGTGCTGATGGACTCGGAAGGCACGATTCTCTCGCACAATGACAAGAGTCTGCTGCTGACGGAAGGTAGCCGTCTCCCACAAATTCAGAGCATTTTAGGCGGGCATGCGCGTGAAGGGCATGTGTTCCACGAGGTTGATGGAAAGCGCTTACTATACACCTGGTCGTATTCTCCTCGCTTCAACTGGTGGAATGTTCAGATTTATTCGGTCGACGAGTTGATGAGGAAGACGTATTCGCTGCAGAGAAACATATTCCTGATCACCGTCGTGATTATTGTCGTCGGAGCGGGGCTGGCCGTGCTGCTGGCAACCTGGCTTTCCCAACCGATTCGCAAGCTTGTCCGAACCATCCGGGAGAAGGGGCATCCGGGAGGCGCGAACAAAAACGAGCTGGCGTTTCTCGATACGGCTTTCAGGCGGATGCAGGAAGAGGAGGAGGGCTTGCGCGGGCTGTTGAAGGAGCGGGAGCGGGATACGCGCAGTTTGGCGGTTCACAATTTGTTGAGGGGAGAAGTGACCGGACAGGCCGTGGAGATGTTCCAGGAGCCGTATTACCGGATCGCTGCCGTCTCAATAGATCGCTATCGCCGCTACGTTCGCAAACACAGCCCAGAGACGAGGAGCTACCACCGGTATTTGCTCGTTTCCCGATGCGAGACCTTGCTTCCTCCCGGTATGACCGCGCGTTGCGTCTATCTGGGGGAAGGAGCCTTTGCCATCGTCATCAACTATGAAGACGATGAGGCGACGGGCGTGCACGGAGGCATCCGGGACGCGCTTGTCCGAATTCGCGACGAAGTGCTGGAGCTGCTCGGCCATTCGGTCACGATCGGCCTAAGCGGACGAACCGATACGCGATCCGAAGTATCGGAACGAATGGCCGAGGCAGCCGAAGCGATCAAGCAGAGAATGACCAAGGGAGCAGGCTGCATTTTCTACCCTGCGCAAGAACCGGAGGGCAGCGGCAAATACATCTACCCCGCCAATGGAGAGAGACGGATCGTCAACTTCTTGGATGCGGGAGATTTCAACGGCATTCATAACGAACTGAATCAGATCCGGGACGAAATCCTGGCCGCCGATTCCGTCTCCTACGACAACATTCTGTTCATCTACAACCAGTTGGCCGGAGTCACGATCAAGCATCTGCGGGAAAGCCGTCTCAATACGGCCCGCATACTCGCCGGAAGGGGCAACGTCTATTCGGCGATGGCTTCTCTCGATACGTTGGACGAACTGGATGCGTACATGAAAGATTTTTTTCGCGAGCTCGTGAGCGGTTTGGCGCGCAATCCGCAGAAGGACGCCAATTACGGGGAGAAAATCATTCTCTACCTGAACGACCGCTATCGCGAAGATATCGTCTTCGAAGACATGGCCAAGGAAATCGGAATCAGTTACTCCTACATGCGTAAAGCTCTGTACGATCTGACCGGCAAAAGCCTGATCGACTACATGAACATGCTGCGAATCGAGAGGGCCAAGCAGCTGCTGACTGCGCCCGAGGACAAGACGATCGCCCAGATCGCGGCGGAGGTCGGCTACTACAACATCCAGAGCTTTAATCGGTTTTTCCGCAAATACGAAGGGATGCCGCCGAGCGGCTACAAGGCGGCGAAAGCCGGTTCGTCGTAAGGTTCCCGGGAAGCCCGGCCGTTCGCGCTTTGCCGTCGAACGGCCGGGCTTCATTTTTGCTCATGCCTATCAGCTTTGATTATCGCGGCGGTCTTATCCGGCGCGCCGGCGCGAGGGAATCAGAAGTGACGCTTATCGTCAATATTGACGATTTACGATTCGCCGCGGACGCCGTAATATGGGTTCCAGCCACGCCGATGAACGAAGCATCGCAAGGCGGAGGAAGTCATCCTGCGAGGAGGTGAACAGGTGAAGATTGAAAGCGCTTCAACAAATTCGACTTCACAGCGTGCGGTTGCATTAAACAGAAATAAAAGGGGGATG
>NZ_JBEPYQ010000176.1:0-2939 GCF_041641335.1 Cohnella sp.
CAAGAATCGGCACCGGCAGGAATCCGAGCGCCAGCGTCGCGGCCGCGCAGATCCAGATCGTAATCGCCGCAGGCGCCGTCAGCTTCAGTCCCGAATCCGCCGAACCGCTTCTCATGAACATCTGGCGTATGATCGTAAAATACACCGCGTAAGACACGACCGTCGTGACGAGCAGAATCGCCGCCAGCCAATACGTCTTCGTCTGAATCGTTCCGAACAGGATGAACAGCTTTCCGAAGAAGCCGCCGGTCACCGGCAAGCCCGCCAGCGAGCACAGCAGCACAGTCATCGCGACGGCCGTCCACGGAGCCCGATGATACAGTCCCGCAAAGCCGGACACCGTCTCGCTGCCGGAGTCTCGGGTCACGATCATGAGCACCGAGAAAGCTCCGATGTTCATGAATGCGTAAGCGATCAAGTAGTACACGAACTCCGAAAACATCGAAGTGTGAAGCCCGTCAAAGCCGAGCGCGAGCGGAATCAACAGAATGCCTGCGTTGGCTACTCCGGACAGCGCGAGCAGCCGTTTGACGTTCCGCTGGCGCAGCGCGCCCGCCGTACCGACGATCATCGCCGCGCCGGCAAGGACGCTAAGTCCGAGGAACACGTCCTGCTGCAGGAACGTTTCGCCCGGCGGAACGAGATACGCGGAATTGACGAAAATGCGGTACAGCATCGCGAACGCCGCGCCTTTGGCGACGACCGCCAGGAACGCCGTCACGGGTGTCGGAGCCCCCTGATACACATCGGGCGACCAGGCATGGAACGGCGCCAGCGCCAGCTTCACCGCGAAGCCCGCGATCATCAGGAAGAAGCTGATGTAGAGCAGCGCTTCCGCGTTCTCCATCGCGTAGCCGAAGCCCTCGCGGATCAACTCGACTTTCGTAGATCCCGTTATGCCGTACAGGAAGGACATGCCGTACAGAATAAACGCCGATGCCGTCCCACCCGTAACGAAATACTTAAACGCCGCTTCGCTGGACAGCCTGTTTTTCTTCCTCACGGCTACCAGAATATAAGAAGTGATGCTGAGTAGCTCCAGCCCGACGAACAGCGTAATCAAGTCTCCGGACGAGGACATGACCATCGCTCCGAGTGTTGCCGGAAGCACGAGAGAGTACATCTCTCCCTTGATCGGGACATCCTCGTCCTTGATCGCCCCGAGCGACGAGAAGACGATAAACGCGGCCGACCCGAGGAACACAAGCTTTAAGAGATTGCCGAAATCGTCGATGCGGTAGCTTCCCGCCAGCAGCTGGACGACGCCGTCTTCGGTTCCCGGCAGCTCGTTCATGAGCAATACGACGAATACGCTCGAGACCAGCAGACCGACAATGGTCAGCCACCCGATCGCGATCTGGCTCACCCTGCGCGGCAGAACCAAATCCAGCAGCGTCAGGAATACGGCAAACCCGGTCAACGCCAGTTCGGGGGTCACGTACCACAAATCGCTCCAGGTTAAAGCGAGCTTAGTTTCCATGTCAACCCCCCACCCTCGTCTGTAATTGTTCCAGCAGTGCGCCGAAGCCGTTCTGCATCAGATCGGTCAGCAAGGAAGGGTATACGCCGAGCAGGACGATTAGAGCGGACAGGGCGACCATCGGCAGAGCCTCGACGAATCGGGCGTCCTTCAGCTCCGCATGCTTCTCGTGCAGCTCCCCGTAGGTAATGGCCAACACGCTTCGCAGCACGTAGATCGCGGCGAACAGAATTCCGAGCACGCCTATCGCCGTCAGCGCCTTCATCGATCCGAACAGCCCGAGGAACGAGAGGAACTCGCCGATGAAGCCGGACAATCCCGGCAGCCCCAAAGAAGCCAGACCCGCCAGCAGCAGAATGCCGGAGGTGAACGGCATCGCCTTGGCCAATCCGCCCAGCTCGCTCAGCTCCGTCGTGCCCGTCCGTTCGTATAGGCTTCCGACGATCAGGAAGAGCAGCGCCGAGATCAAGCCGTGAGACACCGATTGGAAGATCGCGCCTTGCAAGCCGACCTCTTCCAGAGAGGCGATGCCGAGCAGCACGATGCCCATATGGCTTATGCTCGAGTAGGCCAGCACCAGCTTGAACTCTCTCTGCACGCAGGCGAGAATCGCTCCGTACACGATGTTGACGACGCCGAGAACGGCCAGCACCGTCGTCCACGAATTCGCTTGCTCCGGGAAAAGATACAGCGCAAAGCGAATTAATCCGTACACGCCCATCTTCAGCAAAATGCCGGAGTGAATCATGACGATTGCCGGAGGCGCCTCCGTATGAACCCTCAGCATCCACGTATGGAACGGGAAGATCGGCACCTTGATTCCGAAGGCCACGAGCAGCAGGATGAACGCCGCCCAACGCATATTGTCCGACAGGAACCACATCGTTTCCATGGCGTTGTTTGCATATGAGCCCCCGTCCCGCAAATGGCCGAGCAGAACGTCGTAGTTGCCGGAGAACGTCCAGTTCGCGTTGTCGGCCGATCCGAAGCCGAGCGTCGCGATCAGGATCAGGAACGCGAACAGCATCGCCGCCGAGCCCAATCCGTTGTAGACGAGAAACCGGGTCGCCGCCTTCTCCCGGCCGTAATATCCCCATATGCCGATCAGGAAGAACATCGGAATAAGCGTCACTTCGAAGAAAATAAAGAACAAGACCAGATCCCGCGCCAGGAAAACGCCGTAAATTCCCGTCAGCAGCAGGAGAAACAGAGAATAGTACGTTTTCCAGCGTTTGCGGATGTGCACCGAAGCGAGCGCGGCCATCGTCGAGACGATGCTCGTCAGCAGCAGCAGCGGCATCGAGATGCCGTCCACCGCCAGATGGTATTGGAAGCTCAGCTTTAAGGATTGAATTCCCTCTCCGAACGCTTCGATGTTCAGCGGAATCGCCAGCCACTCGACCTGTTCCGAGTACGCCGCCCCTCCCGCCGAAGGGTTGTAGGAAGCGTATAGCCATAA
>NZ_JBEPYQ010000177.1:0-2252 GCF_041641335.1 Cohnella sp.
TTTACCCATGGCTTGTTCCACATCATCTTCCACTCTCCCATGATTTGATTATGTAGGAAGCCTTCGCGAAGTTTCCTTGCCCTGCTGCTTACAGGTTTCGGGGGACGAGTCCGGTTTTGGGGGGTTAGAAAAAAAATGATTTTTGGCAGCGAACATGATAGACTGAGAAGGATGCGTTCATCTATGTAGGGGGTTAACAAGCAACCATGAAAAAAGGCACGTTGTATGCAATTCTGATCGTTCTTGCGGTTGTACTCGGGGTTGGCGGATGGGTGTTGCTATCAGGCTCCCAGGAAGCGGCTCCGAACCAGGCTCCAGCACCTGCAGCCAAACCTGAGCCTGAGACTAAGGTGCAGCATCCGGCCGCACCGGCAGAACCGCCCAAGCCGGTTATTCCGGAGGAAAAGGTCGATATCGTGCTTGTCGGCAGCGAGATGGAGGGGATGTATCTCGCACGGGCGGCGGCGGATGAGGGGCTGAAGGTGGTCATCATTGATCCGGCGGAAGGCGTCGGCGGGCAGCTGCTCCAGGCGGAAATGCTTTTTCTGGATGAAACGAAGGATGATGCGGGGCGGAGTCTTGTACAGGGCCGCGTGAAGGAGCTGTTCGACGGCTTCAAAGCCGGATCGATCCGCAAAACAAGCGAATATGAGAAGTATTTTGCCGATAAGTTGGCGAAGGGGATTCCCATTGAATCCGGGGTAAAAATCGACAAGGTGGAAACCGCCCCGGGCACGAACGGCAAGGAGAAGGTCGTATCCGTCGTTTACACGGGCAAGGACGGCAAGCCGAAGAAGCTGACCGCCTCCCATTGGGTGGAAAATACGGACCATGCCGCTCTTGCTTCGAAGCTGAAGACGGTTCGCCTGCCGGGCCTTGAGAGTGTGTATGGCCTGCCGACCATTGAATACATGGCATCCGGCTATATGATGAAGTTTAAGAATATCGATTGGAACCGGTTCGTGACTCATTTTAACAGCTTGTCCGACCGGGACCGGGCGAATTTGTACGGGGTCGCCTACGTGAACGATTCGTTCGCGATCGCACTGACCGACATGGTGCGCAAATATACGGCTTCGGACGAGCTGGTGTTCCTGCGCGGCTTGAACGCCGTATACCAGCGGGACGGCGAGGTGCTGATCAACGCGCTGCTCGTGTACGATGTCGACCCGTCCAAGCCGGAATCGGTCAAGGTTGCGCTCGAGCGTGTCCGCAAGGAGCTGCCGATGATTCGGGATCACTTCCGCAAGCATATTGTCGGTTGGGAAAAGGCAGAGATCAACGGCTATCCGAATCACCTGTATGTGAGAGAATACAATCATTACGAGACGGATCATGTCCTGCAGGTATCCGACGCGCTCGGCGGCAAGATGTTCTGGGACAACGTCAGCATCGCGGGTTATCCGCTTGATTTGCAGGGAACGAAGTCGGTCAAGTGGGGTATCGAGATGGGGCGCCCGGATAAATACGGCATGCCTCTGCGAAGCTTTCTGCTGAAGTCGTACGACAACGTCATTATGGCCGGAAAGAATGTCGGCGCTTCCGCCGTCGCCTACGGCAGCGCACGAATTCAGCCGAATACGGCGCTCGCGGCCGAGTCGATCGGCGTGCTGATTAAGCAGCTTGGCGGCGCCAAGACGCTGGCCCAGGTCGATGAAGCCGACATGAAGCAGCTTCACGCCACACTTGCCTCCAAGTACAATATTCGACTGACAGGCGTTACCGGAGCGAACAAAATCTCCGGCTGGTCCGAAGCCGAGATTGCGAAGCTGAACGAGGGCAGCATCTCGTATCCGGCATACGTGCGAACGCGCTGACGGACATGCCCTGCTGATGTCAAGCTGGGAATCCGTTTAAGTGTTAGACTAAGCCTGGAAATAGAAGCAGCGGCAGCCAAGGACAAGAAGCTATTGTCCTAGACTGTCGCTGCATTTTTGTTCAACGAACCTCTCCGTCACAACAACTCTCGATCCTCTCCTGAACTTGTACGATTTATCATACAAGATCCAGTTCCACGGCCTCTTTTCGAACCATTTTATACGTTTTATCGTACAAATTCTCCCTACTTGAGGTCAGATCCTGAGTTTTTGTATGAGGAATCATACAAACCCCTCTGTTTGAGCGATATATACCCGTCACTTTGTATGAGGAATCGTACAAACCTACCCCGCTCGGTTTTTTCGGCGTCCATGTATAAACTTTCCTAAATCCGTCCATTCTATTTCTATCACTACTTACTTGTTGATAGGAAA